>JAVBOD010000074.1:0-37045 GCA_031551045.1 Bacteroidales bacterium | reverse complement strand
TATTAATTGGGATGTGCAGTGGGGTTTTGTGTTTAAGAAGACTATCCCATTTTTCTGGTATCCGGCGCACACCATTACCTTTATGTTGCCGGGCGAATACCGCGTGTTGTTTGCCGCTTTGCTGGGCGTGGCATTGGGACTAATATTGGCCATTGCTAGCATGAAAAAATAATTGGTGAGGCTATTCAAAAACACATTAACCGCAAAAGCGAGAAGAGTTTACGCAAAGGTTTGAATGCTATGATTTTAAACTTAGCGACTTTTGCGCCTTCTTTGTGTTCTTCGCGGTTAAAAATGCTTTTTGAACAACCTCATTTTCTGTAAAAAATCAGTCCTTTTTTACAACGAATAATCGCTACTGTTGCCGGCTGTGTCGATTATTTTTAATGAAAGTTTTCCGTTTTTCTTCTTGAGAATCATTACCCGTGCACTTTTTTCGTCGTTGCCGCCCCCAATGACTACCGGAAAAGGATTGCCTTTCGCACCTTTCGGATGAAAAGCAAATAGATGTGTGTGGGCGTTGATGGCTACGTTGAACGGCGCTTTTTGCAAGGTGGGATTCCACATGTCAAAGCATGGGTTGTATAGGTCGTCGTTGCCATACATTGGAATGTGATGGACTAAAACGTGCGCTTTAGCGGTTTTAAATGCTTGTGAATTTAGTTCGTTTTTCAGCCATTCGCTTTCTTGTTGACGGAAATTGTCGAAATCATTCAGGTTGTAGTACACCCATGTCGTGTCGGGTTTGTCCTCGCCGCAATCGAGAACTACGAACCGCGTGTCGCCGTACGTAAATGAGAAATAGGGCGCACGGTCGAAAATAGCGGGCATATCCATTGCAAACGCTCCGCGCACTTCGTGATTGCCGCGCATGTAAAACGCAGGGCGGTTTGCAGCGTTTATTTCTTTGTTGTAATGAGCGAGGATTTTAACCGCCTCGTTTTTCGATTGAAGGTCGGTAAAACAATCGCCGTTGAATAGTACAAAATCATACGATACGTTTTTTACATGATTCATTAACGCATCGAATAAAGAAAGTTTGTTGTGAGTGTCGTTAAAAATGAGGCAGGTGAAGTCGCTTTCTTTTTCCCCGAAAGTAGTGAACGAATAAAAAGGTGATTTTTCCGTACGCCCGAATTCTTTTTTGTAGGGTTCGAACCGGGTAATTTCACGTGAGCAAATGCGGTAAACGTACTTGGTGTTTGCTTGTAGCCCGCTGATCCGTATTTTGTTTTCCGTATTGTTTGCAGCTACTATCCCTTCGATAATAGTGCGGGCAACTTGCAGTTTGGTGGTGTCGGTGCCGTATTCCACCCAACTGTAGCACGACGCTGCGGTTTGCCACATTATGGTGATGCCGTCCGGCGCCGGATTTTGCAAATAAGCGTTTACTTTGAATAAACTGCCTACCTGTTGGGCCAGTAAAAAAGTTGTAGCAATCGAGAACAGGGTGATAGAAAAAAATCGTTTCATGCGATAGCGAATTTTAATAAAAGTATAATGCAAATATACATGTTTCTCCTGAACGGGAAAAGCCGGCCAAATCGTTGATTTAGCCGGCTTGTGAGTCTGTTGAATAGTGGAATATGACTGTTTAATATATCGTAGTTGTTATATTTCTATTGAAAAAAGCCTAACAGGAATCCTCCTATTAGACTTTTCTCTACTTACTTTAGTTATTCGTATTCGATGTTAAGCGCGGGTCGTTGTCGAGTACTTTCTGCGGGAACGGCAGCACGTACAAAGGCGAATCAGATTGCATAGAGTACGGTTTCGGCGGCATGATGCTTAGGTATGAACTATTCGGATTGGCCGGCACGGTGCGGCTGATGGCCACGGCATAGTCGGGCTCCGTATTCAACCGGCGCAAATCGAAGAAGCGGTTGAAACCCATGGTCAATTCTTTGCGGCGTTCTTTCAATACAAATTTCACGGCATCTGTCACGTTGTTGGGAATAACCAATGTGGCAGGGTCAAAATTCAGGATACGTTTTTGAAGCAACGGTATCAGATATTGTTTCACTTTGTCGTATTGTCCGGCGCGGGCATAACATTCGGCCAGCATCAGCATTACTTCGGAGGTGCGTAATCCGCAGCCGTTGTAAGCATAGGCATTGACACCTCTATTGGTGAAATTTGTCGATGCCTGATAAGCTGCGTCATTATTATCTGCCGGAATTCCGGACGGGAAATTATATAAAGCGAAACGCATGTCGTTGTCGCCATTTTCCAAGTATAAATTTATCAAATCCATCCCAATCGTATAATAACCGGGATTAGGAAGTGCCGTAGATGCAAAATAAAGATTCTCTGCCTCAGTAGCCCATAGCGCCGTTTTCGGAAGATGTGTCGCCGGATCGACTAACATCGTCAAATCCGTTACGTTGCTATTAAGGGTATAAGATTCCAAGGCGGCTTTTTCGCACAAATCAAATTCTTTTTTGAACAAGTGAACTTTGGCCTTGAGAGCATAACCGGCGGCTTTATTAAAGCGGAAAGGAGTGACGGCTGTTTCCGGCAAATCCGGCAAGCCTTCCTGAATATCTTTTTCAATTTGTTCGTAAATACGGGCTACGCTTACTTTGGCATCTACTGTTTCTTCCATATTCGATGTTGTACGTAACGCCACAGCGCCATCGGTAGCGGCTGTAGCTTTGTCGTAGTGTTTGGCGTAAAAGTTTACTAATACAAAATAATTGTAGGCGCGAAGTAGTTTAGCCTGTGCCTCCAATATTTTTTTCTGGTCTTCCGCGCCTTCCATGGTACTGATGTTGTCAATGATGATATTGGCGATTTTCGAAATACGCGAGTAACAGTCCTGGTAAAAAGTCGGGCTATTCCCGGAATTATTATATGCATTTTCACTTCTGTCGAACGGCACTCCGTTAAATGCCTCCAAGTACATAAAATTGGCGGCTCCTAAATCCATACCAGTCATGGCATTATTTACTGCCATTGGAGAAAGCCATTCATCATCATTGAGGTATGTGATATCATTGACATTGTATATGATCGCGCTTGGGTCGTCGAGTAGTTTTCCGTACTCATCCACGGTGGTCAGAATCACTTTTCCTTTCGGAGTTATATCCAGATAATTCTCACAGGCGCCTAAAAACAGGAACGGCACTGTTAGAAGATATTTAAAAATGGTTGTTTTCATTATTTTTCTATTTTTCATACATTAAAACAAAATATCGAGGCGTAAAAAGAATGAAGTAGGGGTAGGTGGAGTCATGTAATTAGAAGCCAGTGTCTCGGGGTCAATGTCTTTACCGGCAGCGCTCCAAAACCAGAGATTGTCAACCTGTCCGGTAAGTTTCACACTTTCCATGCCTATTTTTTCACAGTACTTTTGCGGAAGAGTGTAAGATAAGGATAATGTCCGTAAACGGATAAAATTCCCCTTTGCTACATTGGCCGTAGAGTTGTTATACATTTCGTTAAGCGAAGGCAGGTTGCCGCCAGAGTTACTATAGTAAAGATAAGATTTTGGAATTGTACTTGTCTGGTTCGTGGGGCTCCACGAAGTGGTAATCCAATCCGGTACATTGCTATGGCTGCGTATCACCGCCGTAAAATCAAAGCTGGGTTTGAGAATTTTATGCCCTCCGTAAAAGACAAACATACCCGAAAGTTCCCAGTTTTTATATTTCACCCCTTGCGTAAAAGAGCCGTTCCATACAGGAATTTGGGAGCCCATGTATAATACATCGCCGGGTTTCATGTTGTTGGGCGCAATATCTACGGTTCCGTTCGGATTATAGGAATGTTGCGGTATGCCGTTGGCCGATACGATAATAGGTACGCCATTTTGGTCGATAGTAGCGCCATCGTTGGTCAGCCCTTCATAACGATACACATAGCGTGCATGCAGCGGCCTTCCGACTTCATGATGGCTTCCGTAAACCAATTGTTCGGCGGTGGTCGGGGTGTAATTGCTTTTTTCTACGGCATTTTTGTTGTACGAGAAAACGAAAGAAGATGTCAACGTCCAATCCTTTTTCTGGAACCATGGAGAAGAGAGGGTCATTTCCAGACCTTTATTGCTCATGGCGCCGTAATTTACCAAAGCTTTGGAGAAACCGGTGGTAAAATCCACTTCTATTTCCGTCAACAAGTCATCACTGTATTTGTAATAAGCGTCTATTTTACCGGTCAGCAACCCTTGCCATAGCGAAAAATCGATACCGCCGCCGTATGACATGGTTTTTTCCCAACGTAACCATGGATTGGGAGCCGTACTTACCGTAGCGGAAGGAACGCTCTGTGCCGTCCATGCATTAGAGCTAAGGTTTGTATTGGCTACGATATAAGGGCTGGTTGTTTGATCTACATTTCCCGTCAAACCGAAAGAAGCGCGTACATCCAACATGTCTATCCATTTCAGATTGCTCATGAATTGTTCTTTGGAAGCGTTCCATTTCGCACCTATCGACCATAACGGGCGGTAGCGGTATTTCGGGTTAGTGCCGAATAAGTTCGCCTGGTCTATCCGGATACTTCCGCTCAGGCCGTAACGTCCTTTATACGTATAACCTCCGGCGGCATAAAAGCTCACATAACGGTTTGTCTTGGCATTCAACGAAGGAGTTGTATAAGGGTCGCCGAGTTTGATGGGCGAGCCGCCGGGAGTTACGCCATAGGCTGTTACATTGTTGTATATATACGATGTTTTTACGCCGTCCGTCAATGTTTTATAATCTAACAAGGAATACGAGAGAGCTGTCGGGTCGTAGCCGTAAAGCAAGGTCGAATTTGCTTGATAAATTTGAACCTGCCGCATTTCCATACCGCCGGAGGCTGTGATATAATGGTCGTCTCCGATGTATGTTTTATAGTCGAACTGGTTTCGGAAAACATAGTTGTCAGTAGAAGCATTTATGGCATAGAAGCGGGCGCCGGCCGGCATGACGATATTACTGGACTGATAGCCTGCATAACGGTTGCGTGAAAAGCGCATATAGTAGGCGTCCTTTTCCGTCAATGTTTCCGTCTCGTTGTGCCCGAACTCATAGTCGAAGCTGGATTTAAACGTAAGGCCTTTGTATATATTGAAATTTGCACTGACGAAACTGCGGATATTGTAGTTTTTATTCTTCGTTTTATTTCTATCCAACTCATCCAGAATATTGAACTTATAGGAATCGAATTGCGGCAATCCGGCAATTTGATTTAAAATTTTCGGATTGATGGATAGGCCGTTGGTGTAGGTTTGGTTATAAATATCCACATAATCACGGTAAACACGGTTCCCGTTTTCATCCAAAATACGAGTGTAAGCTTCTAATCCGGTAAAATCAGTATATTGTCTATCGGTATAAGTTGTATTATTGTAGAGTATGTCGAGGCCGAATTCCACCGTGAGCCATTTCGTAATTTTCTGGCTCGATTTCAAATACCCTTTTAGTTGACGACTATTGTCGGAACCAACCTGTTGACGGTTGCCGATATAGTTAATCGAGGCATACGAGTTTTGACGTGTGCTACTGCTGCTTATCGACAAGTTGTAACTTTGCCGGAAAGGCATCCGCCAAACATTATCGATGTATTCCTGCCGGTAGTCCATGTTTCTATATTCATTCAAGAAGCTATTATAATCGTCTATATCGATAGCGCCGTTCAGATATTGATGCCGCAAATAGAAAAGAGGTGTCACATAGTTTAAATCTTCACTTTTATTGGAGACATATTCGCCGATACCTCTTAAAGTGTTATTGAAGTATGTCAATTCATCTCCTCCATAGTTTAATCTGGCGCTCCTTTCGTAGGTTGCCAACTCGTAGTTCATGATGTCTGAAGTGGATGCATAATGATAATCACTCAAAGAGGGGTTTTTCGTCCACCGCCAATCGGATGTGAAATGCACGCGCGTTTTTCCTTCGTCGGCTTTCTTGGTGGTTATTACAATCACTCCGTTGGCGGCACGCACACCGTAAATAGAAGAGGCTGCCGCATCTTTCAATACCGTGAGTGATTCCACATCGTTCATATTAATATCGTTAATATCACGTTCGGTAGGTAATCCGTCAATCACCAGCAATGGCCGTGTACCGACTTCCGGGGAGAAAGTAGAAATCCCGCGAATCAGAATACTTCCACCATAGGTATTGACGCCGGCTGCCTCACCTTCCAAGGCCGCCGTAGCGTTAACGGTAATTTTCTTATCCAGCATTTTACTGTTGACAATTTCGAAAGCGCCGGTAGCCCGTTCTTTAGAAATGGTTTGATAACCCGTCACTACTACTTCATCAAGTGTCTGCGCTTCCGACTCCAACGCAATTATCTGTTGTGCACTTTCCGGCTGCCGGACAGCAGTGATTTCTTTAGACTTCATGCCGATGAAAGATACCTCCAACGTGCTGCCTTCGGGTACAGTAATACTGAACTCGCCGTTTTCATTCGTCATGGTATTGATTTTTACATTTGTTTTGAGCACGACAGAAGCACCGGGCAGTGAAAGGCCTTGGTCATCGACAACCTGTCCTTTTATGGTCACAGGAGAAGCTTCCTGTGCATACGCATGGCTTGCACAAAGCAGCAAACTTCCTATGAAAAACAGCAGAAAATGTGTTTTGAAAAAATTAGTTTTTATCATCATTAAAATTATTTAGTGTGTTTCTATTCCATTACTTTCTGGTCATACCTCTTTAAAAAATTAAGGGCGCAAATATATCCTTTTGAATCTCAAGAATAATGCTATAAATGATGGATAATCAATCTATTAACACTGTTTTAATGTTGATGATAAGATGTTTTTAGAATATTTTGTTGAAAAAAGTGAAGTAAAGTGAATGAAAAATTTTATGACTGATAGTTTTTGTAAATTAATTATTATAAATTTTTGTTATCAGTTAAACATTCTTATACTTTGCTAAGTATTGTGAAGGATGGTTGAGAGAAGAGCTGTACAGAAGATAGCTATCATCCGACACGCTCAAAAAAAATCCCTAACAAGACTCAAAACCTTGTTAGGGATAGTTTCTGTGCAAAATACAAGATGATGTTGCCGGCTTTAGCCGCTTTGTGTCATCTTAAAATTCATTATTCCCACTCAATAGTGGCGGGTGGTTTCGAACTGATGTCGTACACCACGCGGTTGATGCCGCGTACTTTATTGATGATTTCGTTCGATACTTTGGCTAACAATTCGTAAGGGAGATGCGCCCAGTCGGCCGTCATGGCGTCGGTGGAAGTGACGGCGCGCAAAGCAATGGTGTTTTCATACGTCCGTTCGTCGCCCATTACGCCTACGGAGCGCACAGGCAGCAGGATAGCGCCGGCTTGCCACACTTTCTCGTACCAGCCCGCGGCGCGCAATTCGTGGATAAAAATATCATCGGCATCTTGTGTGATGCGCACTTTTTCCGGCGTGATATCGCCTAAAATACGAATGCCTAAACCCGGTCCGGGGAACGGGTGGCGGTGAATCAACTGCGGTTTCATCCCTAATTCCAAACCCACGCGGCGCACTTCGTCCTTGAAAAGCAGGCGCAATGGCTCTACCAATTTTAAGTGCATTTTTTCGGGCAATCCGCCCACGTTGTGGTGCGATTTGATAACCGTGCCGGTGATAGACAGCGACTCAATAATGTCGGGATAAATAGTGCCTTGCCCCAACCATTTCACGTTTTTCAGCTTGCGGGCTTCTTCTTCGAATACATCGATAAATCCTTTGCCGATGATTTTCCGTTTTTGTTCGGGATCGCTCACTCCTTTCAGTGCATTATAGAAACGTTCTTTGGCGTCGATGCCTATAACATGCAGGCCGAGATGTTCGTAGTCGCGCAACACGTTTTCGAATTCGTTTTTGCGCAGTAATCCGTGGTCCACAAAAATGCAGGTAAGATTTTTACCGATGGCTTTGTTCAGTAACACGGCGCATACCGATGAATCCACGCCGCCCGAAAGCGCTAAAATCACATTGTCGTTTCCTACTTGTTGTTTTAATTCGGCAACCGTAGAATCGATAAACGAAGCGGAATTCCAGTCTTTCCGGCAATCGCAGATGTTCAAAAAATTATTGAGTAACAGCGTGCCTTCTATCGTATGAAAAACCTCGGGATGAAACTGTACGCCCCATGTTTTTTCGCCTTTTACCTGATAGGCGGCAGCCGCCACGTCCGGCGTGCTGGCAATAATTTCGAAATGGTCGGGCAACACGGTAATCGTATCGCCGTGCGACATCCACACCTGCGAGCCTTTCGATATGCCGTGCAACAGCGGATTGTTGTTGTTTATTCCTTCTAATGTCGCACGTCCGTATTCCCGCGAGCCGGCCTTTTCCACCTTTCCGCCCGAAGTATGGGCAATGAATTGTGCGCCGTAGCAAATGCCCAATACCGGATATTTCCCGCGGATTTTCGATAAATCGGTTTTAAAAGCATTGGCTTCGTACACCGAAAAAGGGCTGCCCGAAAGGATTACGCCTTTTACGGAAGCGTCGCTTTCGGGAAATTTATTGTAGGGAACAATTTCGCAATATTCGCCCAAATCGCGTAACCGGCGGCCGATTAGCTGAGTGGTTTGCGAACCAAAATCAAGAATGATAATTTTTTCCGTCATATAATTATATCTATAAATCGTTTTTTAACCGCAAAGAACACTAAGGAGGCGCAAAGGCCGCTAAGTTTAGAAACAGATTTTGCGACCTTCGCGTAAACTCTTTGCGTCTTTTGCGGTTAATGCGCTTTTGTCTTTTTGAGCAGGTTCCTGCATTTCACCCTTTCACCTTTGAACCCTTTTACCTTTATTCCCCGGATAGTCCGAACTCCTCGTGCAGGCGTGGAACGACTACGTCGGCAAAGCCTTTTTTCAACAGGCGGTTTTTAAATTCTTCCTGCACGTCGGGCTCTCCGTGTACCACAAATACTTTTTTTACCGCATCGATATTCTGGCAGGCGAGGTACTGGCTCAAATCGTTATAATCGGCATGGGCGCTCATCGAATCGATGGTATGGATAGCGGCTTTCACTACGTGGCGTTCGCCGAAAATTCCTACTTCGGAAGGGCGCATTTTCAGGCGTGCACCTAACGATTCCGGTTCACAATATCCGATTATCAAAATCGTGTTTTTCGGATTTTCGATGCTGTTGGCGATATGGTGTTTCACGCGCCCTGCTTCGGCCATCCCCGATGCGGAGATAATCACACACGGCTCTTTGGTGGCGTTGAGCGCTTGCGAATCACGTTTGTCGGTAATGAATTTCAAACCCTTGAATTGAAACGGATCGGAGTCGGTTTTCAATAATTTCTGTACCGACTTATTGAAGCATTCCGCGTGTTGTTTTACGATGTTGGTGATGGTCGTCGAAAGAGGACTGTCCACATAATAAGCAACCTTGGGTAACTCGCCGTTTATCTCCAATTCGTTCAATGCATATAACAGTTCTTGTGTGCGCCCCACGCTGAATGCCGGAATAATGAGCTTGCCGCGTTTGTTGATACACGTTTCAACAATATGTTTTTTCAACTCGCTTGCGTAAGTTTCTATCGGGTCGTGCAACTTGTTGCCGTAGGTCGATTCGATGATGATATAATCGGCTTGCGGGAATGTTTGCGGCGAGCGCAGAATCGGGTCGCGGTAACGTCCCACATCGCCGCTGAATGAAAAAGTGGTTTCGCCGTCTTCATCATTAATACGGGCAAAAACGGTAGCGCTTCCGATGATATGCCCCACATCGAAAAACGTCAGTTCTATATTTTTATCTACTTTCACCGGCGTGTTGTACTCTACCGGAACAAAATACGACGCCACTTTCCGTGCATCTTCTTCGGTGTAAAGCGGCTCGAAAGGTTTTTTCCCTTCCAGCGCCCGGCGTTTATTGATGAGATGAATATCTTGTTGTTGAATATACGCTGAGTCGAGCAACAACGCATTCGCTACATCGATGGTAGCATGTGTGGCATATATTTTTCCGGTAAATCCTTCTTTTACCAGGCGCGGCAACAGTCCGGAATGGTCGATGTGCGCATGCGAGAGAAATACATAGGAAATTTCACTGGCAATGAAACCAAAATGCCGGTTGAGGTCTTCCGACGTGCGCATTTTTCCTTGGAACATGCCGCAATCAAACAATATTTTTTTCCCGTTACTGAGTGTGAGCAGGTGTTTACTGCCCGTTACCGTTTGTGCTGCGCCATGGAATGCTATTTTCATTTTTTGCTTATTTGAGAATTTGTTGATTTGCTTATTTGTATAGTCTTATGTTTTTTGTCATTCTGAGCGAAGCGAAGAATCTGTATTTCATCATTACAACATATTACTTAGATTCTTCGCTTCGCTCAGAATGACAAGATACCGTCACCCCGTTGTTTCCTTTTCTCTCTTGCACCCTTTTACCTATTTTTTCCTTGTTTTATCGCGGCGGCTACAAATGCTACAAACAACGGATGCGGATTTTCCACCGTACTTTTCAATTCGGGATGGAACTGCACGCCAATGAAAAACGGATGATTTTTTATTTCGACAACTTCCACTAAACCCGTGTCGGGATTCACTCCCGTGGCCGACATTCCGTGTTCTTGCAATTCGTCCACATACACATTGTTCACTTCAAAACGGTGTCGGTGGCGTTCTTTAATTTCCTCCTTGCCGTATATTTTGTGCGCCAACGAATGTTTTTGCAAATGACAGGCATACGCGCCCAGACGCATCGTTCCGCCTTTTATCGTCATGCGTTTCTGGTCTTCCATTAAGTCGATGACCGGTACCGGCGTATTCGGATTGGTTTCGGTGCTCATGGCTTCTTTCTTTCCCACTACGTTGCGCATGAATTCAATCACGGACATTTGCATGCCTAAACAAATTCCCAAGAATGGAATGTTATTTTCGCGGGCATATTGCACGGCCAGAATTTTACCTTCGATGCCGCGCTCGCCGAAGCCCGGCGCCACAAGGATTCCGTTCATATTTCCCAAATGTTCTTTGAGATTTTCGGGCGTGATGTATTCGCTGTGCACACAATGTACGCGCACTTTGCACTCGTTGCTGGCGCCCGCATGGATAAACGATTCCAAAATCGATTTGTAGGCGTCTTGCAGTTCTACATATTTTCCGACTAACGCAATATTTACCTCTGTTTTCGGATGTTCCAGCTTATCTAAAAATTTCTTCCATTCCGCAAGGTTGAGTTTCGACGGCGATTTCATCTCCATTTTTTCCAACACAATCTCGTCTAATTTTTCTTCTACCAGATTCAACGGCACTTGATAAATGCTTTTCGCATCGATCATCTCAATTACGGCATTGGGCTTCACATTGCAGAACAATGCAATCTTTTTGCGGATGTCGGGCGAAATATGATGCTCCGTGCGGCACACGATAATGTCGGGCTGCAATCCGTTTTGTTGCAACATGCGCACGCTGTGTTGCGTGGGTTTTGTTTTCAATTCTTTGGCGGCATTCAGGAACGGAATCAGCGTAAGGTGCACTACCGTGCAATCTTCGTCGGGCATTTCCCATTGTAATTGACGAATGGCTTCCACAAAAGGTTGTGATTCGATATCGCCCACCGTACCGCCGATTTCGCTAATCACCACATCATATTCTCCGGTTTTACCGAGCAACATCATACGGCGTTTGATTTCGTCGGTAATGTGCGGAATCACCTGCACTGTTTTGCCGAGGTACACGCCTTCGCGCTCTTTTTTGATAACGCTTTGGTAAATTCTTCCGGTGGTGACGTTATTCGCCCGCGACGTATATACATTCAAAAAACGCTCGTAATGGCCCAAATCCAAATCGGTTTCGGCGCCGTCCTCCGTTACGTAACACTCACCGTGTTCATAGGGGTTCAGCGTGCCCGGATCGACATTGATATACGGGTCGAATTTCTGAATAGTTACGCGCAAGCCGCGTGCTTGCAACAGTTTGGCCAGCGAGGCCGACATAATACCTTTACCCAGCGAGGAAGTAACACCTCCCAGCACAAATATGTATTTCGTTCTCATAAAAATGATTATTCGGATATAAACTACAAAAATAGCACTTTTTTCGGAGATAGGGAAAGGGAATTTTGTACTTATTGATAAAGAGAGGGTTTCAACGTGGAGAGCAAAAACTGAAAGCCCGTCCGAATGAATGTCGTTCGGACAGGCTAACAAACTTATTCTACCGTTACCGATTTCGCCAAATTCCGAGGCATATCCACATCGCGTTTTTTGTTTACGGCAATGTGATAGGCTAAAAGTTGTAAAGGAATGGTCGTCAACAAAGGGTCGAAACAATCTTCAGTGGAAGGAACTTCGATAATGTAATCGGCTATGTTTTTCACGGTGGTGTCGTTGGTGTTTACAATGGCTACCACACGGCCGTTGCGGGCTTTTATTTCCTGTATGTTGCTGATTACTTTTTCGTATAAGTTATTATCGGTAGCAATGACCACCACCGGCATTTCGCTGTCGATAAGCGCTATCGGGCCGTGTTTCATTTCGGCGGCGGGATAGCCTTCGGCATGGATGTACGAAATTTCTTTGAGTTTCAAGGCGCCTTCCAGCGCTACCGGATAATTGTATCCGCGGCCTAAGTATATAAAATTATGAGCATAGGTGAAAATATTCGAAAGCGCTTGTACGGCGTCATTCTGTTGTAGAATATTTTCAATCTTTGAAGGGATATTATTAAGTTCTTGCAGCAATTCCAAAAAACGTTCTTCGGAGAGGATTTTTTTCTCGCGCCCGATGCTCAGCGCCATCATGCTCAGCACCATTACTTGTGCCGTGAAGGCTTTGGTCGAAGCCACGCCTATTTCGGGGCCTACGTGCGTATAAGAACCGGAGTCGGTATTGCGCGGAATGGACGAACCCACTACGTTGCAAATGCCGTACACGAAAGCGCCCGATTTCCGTGCCAGCTCAATAGCGGCGAAGGTGTCGGCCGTTTCGCCCGATTGCGAAATGGCAATCACCACATCGTCCGGATAAATTACCGGATGCCGGTAGCGGAACTCCGACGAGTATTCCACTTCCACCGGAATGCGGCAAAATTCTTCGAACAGGTATTCGCCAATCAGCCCGGCATGCCACGAAGTGCCGCAGGCAAGAATGATGATGCGTTTCGCATTCAGGAATTTTTCTTTGTGGTCGATAATGCCGGACAGCGCAATGTTGTTGCTTTCAATATTTACACGCCCCCGCATACAATCGCGCAAGGTACGCGGCTGTTCAAAAATTTCTTTCAGCATAAAATGCGGGTAGCCGCCTTTTTCCAATTCGCTCAAACTCATTTCCAATTGCGTAACGGCATGCGTTTTCTCTACATTGCCAATGGTTATGATTTTAGGAGCCGCATCGCGCCGGATGATTGCAATTTCTTCATCATCCAGATAAATTACTTCTTTCGTATATTCTATAATAGGTGTGGCATCCGATGCTAAAAAATATTCACCCTGTCCGATACCAACGACTAACGGGCTGCTTTTGCGAGCTGCGATAATCCGGTCGGGATTATTTTTGTCGAGAATAGCAATGGCATATGCGCCGATTACTTCACCCAATGCCAATTGCACGGCTTTTATCAAATCGACTTTATTGAGTTCGCGCATGTACTCGATGAGCTGCACCAGCACTTCGGTATCGGTATCGCTTTGAAAGGTATAGCCGTTCCGCATCAATTGCGCTTTCAGCACAGCGTAGTTTTCAATAATCCCGTTGTGAATCAATGCCAAGTTTTCCGACTGCGAATAGTGCGGATGCGCGTTGGTATCGTTTGGCTCGCCATGCGTAGCCCAGCGCGTGTGGGCAATGCCGGTGTTTCCGGAAATATCTTTGCTTTTGCAAAAATTTTCTAAATCGGAAACGCGCCCTTTAGCTTTATAAATGTTTAATTGATTGTTTTTGTTAAGCAATGCTACACCGGCGCTGTCATAACCGCGGTATTCCAACCGGTGCAGGCCTTTTATTAAAATGGGGTAGGCGTCTTTCTCGCCAATATATCCGACAATTCCACACATATATTCTTACATTCAACGATTCAATAATTAAAAACTACAAAAAACAAAGATACGGATAGATCGTTGATTTATACGGGGGAAGAAGGTATTGATTGTTAAAAAACATTAATGGCGTGGTGGATTTTGTTTACTTGTCATTCTGAGCAAAGCGAAGAATGACAAATTTCATTGGTAATTATCTGAAATCCGGTAGCTAAATATCCGGTAGCTGAAAGCACAGATTACTTCGCTACGCTCGCAATGACGGTGTTTCTCTTCTGCCTACTGCTCCCTGTTATACTGCCAACTGATTTAAAATCCACTTCTCTACCACTGCCGGAAAATGCGTTTGCTCCAGTTCGTGAATTTTTTCCGCCAGCATTTCGGGCGTGTCGGTGGGCAATACCGGGCAGGTGGCTTGGAAAAGCGTTGTCCCGCGGTCGTACTCATTATTTACTTCGTGAATCGTTATGCCCGATTGGGATTCGCCGGCGGTAACCACTGCTCGGTGCACATTCATGCCATACATCCCTTTTCCACCGTAAGCAGGCAGCAGCGCCGGATGAATGTTCACTATTCGTTTCGGATATTCGCGCAGTATGTTTTCGGGCATTAGCCATAAAAAACCTGCCAGCACTATGTAATCTATTTCATAGTGCTCCAGTATCTCCTTCACGCGTGATGTTTCATAAAAGTCGTGCCGGTCGAATATACAAATAGGAATGCCTAAGCGCTTGGCGCGTTCCAGGGCATACGCTTCCGGCTTATTTGCCAATAATAAGGTACAGCGAATTTCGGGGTGTTGGGCAAAATAACGGATTAGATTTTCGGCATTACTGCCGCTACCCGATGCGAAAATAGCTATATTTTTCATTATGAAATATTTATGTTTTTTTAAGATATGAAAAACTTGTCAAAGATAAAAAAAATACCTACCTTTGCCGTTCGAAATTTTTGTATGTGCAGGAAAAAGTATTTCCTTTGCGGTTCGAAAAAAATTAAAGAAAACTAAAATAACTAAATTATTAACTAAAAACTAAACATTATGGCAGATGTAGCATCTAAAGTAAAAGCTATCATTGTAGACAAATTAGGGGTGGACGAAAACGAAGTAACTCCTACTGCAAGTTTTACCAATGATTTAGGCGCAGACTCGTTAGATACAGTTGAGCTAATTATGGAATTTGAAAAGGAATTCGGTATTTCTATTCCTGACGAAGCTGCTGAAAAAATAGGCACCGTAGGTGATGCCATTTCTTACATTGAACAAAACGCAAAGTAAAGTAATCCGTTTGTAGATTTTTTACGTGTAACCAAATTTTTAAATTTCTATGGAATTAAAACGTGTAGTAGTAACAGGCTTGGGAACTATTAATCCTTTGGGGAATAATGTGGAAGAATACTTCGCCAATCTTTTGAACGGGGTCAGCGGAGCTGAACTCATCACCTATTTTGACACCACACTGTTTAAAACAAAATTTGCTTGCACGGTGAAAAATTTCGATCCCGCCAACTACGGAATCGACCGGAAAGAAGCCCGCAAAATGGACTTGTATGCCCAATATGCCATGGTAGCTGCCGACGAAGCAGTGCGCGATTGCGGCATCAACCTCGAAACCGCCGATACGAATCGTATTGGCGTGATATGGGCTTCCGGTATCGGAGGTATTAATACTTTCTTTGAAGAAATCAAGGGTTATGTGCAAGGCAATATGGTGCCTCGCTATAACCCTTTCTTTGTTCCTAAAATGATTGCCGACATTGCCGCCGGGCTTATTTCGATGAAATACGGTTTCCGCGGCCCTAATTATGGCACCGTGTCGGCCTGCGCTTCTTCGACTACCGCCATGGTCGATGCATTTAACCTCATTCGTTTGGGGAAAGCAAACATGATTGTTGTTGGCGGCTCCGAAGCATCGGTCTGCGAAGCAGGTGTCGGCGGATTTAATGCCGCGCAGGCATTATCGACCAACAACGAAAATTACAAAACAGCATCGCGCCCGTTCGACAAAACCCGCGACGGCTTTGTGATGGGCGAGGGCGGCGCCGGTTTGATGTTCGAAGAATACGAACACGCCGTAGCCCGCGGTGCAAAAATCTACGCCGAAGTGGCAGGCGGCGGTATGAGCGGTGATGCTTACCACTTAACAGCTTCGCATCCCGAAGGGTTAGGAGCTATTCTTGCCATGCGTGCGGCCCTGGAAGACGCCGGCATGCGCCCCGAAGATGTCGATTACATTAATGTGCACGGCACTTCGACCCCAGTAGGCGACCCTTCCGAATTAAAAGCCGTAAAGGATGTTTTCGGCGAGCATGCTTTTAAATTAAATATCAGTTCAACCAAATCAATGACCGGACACCTTTTGGGTGCTACCGGAGCAGTGGAAGCGCTGGCATGTATCTGCGCCATGCAACGGAGCATGGTTCCGCCTACTATTAACTTCGAACACGAAGACCCGGAAATCGACTATAAGCTTAATTTGACGCTGAACAAAGCACAGGCTCGCGAAGTAAAAGTAGCGTTGAGTAACACGTTCGGTTTCGGCGGGCATAATGCCACGATTATCCTGAAGAAAGCATAAAAGCTCCTTCCCTGATTTATTAAAATTCCTATTGTTTCGCAACTTTTTGTGAAATAGTTTTTAATTTTTATAAATATTAACATTATTTCACAAACCTTTTAAGGCACAAATTAAAAAATAGTAGTAAATTTGTGTTAACAAAGAGAGGGAGAAATATGTTGAATAAGAACATATCGGTTGGAGGGTTAAAATCTGAAAGCTATGCATTATGGGCGCTGTCTTCTACGGTGCCTGATTATCGCTTGGCATGGCTTATAAATAATCATTTACAAATTTCATTACAGCGAGACAATCTTGTACAGGGAAAAGAAGGCT
Source organism: Bacteroidales bacterium (assembly GCA_031551045.1). Classification (GTDB taxonomy): domain Bacteria; phylum Bacteroidota; class Bacteroidia; order Bacteroidales; family UBA932; genus JAVBOD01. The sequence continues at coordinate 20,220 of JAVBOD010000074.1, read as the reverse complement.
TAACATTTGCGATGTTTACTGCCGACGATACCCCTTCAGTATTAAAATACACTCTTATTTCCAATAAAAATACGCAGGAGGGGAGTATATTATTTGCTGATTATCATACTGTTGATTTTTTTTTAAAAATAAGCGGAACAACCACTCAAGAGGAGTTAGATAAGATTCGAAAGAAATTAAAAACTATTCCTGAAGTTTCTGCCTGTATTCCTATTTCCTCTGAAAAAAAAGTAATCTACCTTTTTTTTGCTAATATATTATAAGTACAAGTAAACGTGAAAACTTGGCTGATATGGGTTTTGGTGACCTTCACTATTATATCCACACTTGGGTTGATATATGTGCAGGTGCAATGGGTGTATTCTGCCGTTTCTTCGGAAAGGGAAGTCTTTAACCATACTATTGCAAATGCCATTTATACGGTATCGGATATTGTGGAAGAAGAAGAATTGCTATTGCACATTGCCCGTTTTGAACACATAGAAACCTCTCTGATTGATAGTTTGGAGAGACATTATGCAACCATTGATTTTGCAAGAATTCCCAGGAAAACGTATGTAGATATACTGGTAAAGCATTTTCCGGATACTTGTGACAAGAAGTTGGCAAACATGGAAAATCTATCTCTTGCAGAACAATATCTGTTTGTAAAGTCACTATTCTCTTTATTGGTAAAAGTAAATGCTTCTATCGAGCAACGTGTTTCCAGCTCGCAATTGCAGCGCTTATTAGATAATGAATTTCAACGGAATAACATAAATGTGCCCTATGAATTTGCCGTACTTGACAGTATTGGCAACATTGTTCTGCAAAGTGACGGATATACGGCTGCTTCGCCGGCTAAAGAATATCACACTGTAAAACTTTTCAGAAGTGATATGGACTCCAACGGGGATTATTATTTAACGGTCTATATTCCTCATAAGTCGAGCTATATTGTGCGTTCTATAGAACTTCTTATTTATATCACGCTGGCATTGACAATTATTGTCGTTGTGCTCTTTTCCATTATATTATTCATTATCTTCCGGCAAAAACGCTTATCGGAAATTAAGGATGATTTTGTAAGTAATATTACTCATGAACTGAAAACGCCGATTGCTACTATATCCTTAGCCGGACAGATGTTGAGCGATCCGAGCACCAATGATAAGCCGGACCGAGTAGCTTCGTTATCAAATATTGTGACGGACGAGACTAAGCGCCTCTCGATTTTAGTTGAAAAGATACTACAAATGTCGGCCATAGAGCAAGGGAAAATACGCTTGCGGAAAAAAGACATCGACATGCATGCCTTAGCAAAAAAGGTATTAGCCAATTTTTCATTGCAATTTTCTACGGAGGGCGTTACTGTGTTTACTGATTTTCGAGCAACGCAAGCACATGTTTTTGGAGATGAAACGCACTTGCTTAATACGTTATCAAATTTGATAGATAATGCCATCAAATACCGTAATTCGGCAGTTCCGCTGCAATTACATATTAAAACAGAAAATAATGGCACGAATTTTGAGATAACTATTTCGGATAATGGCGTAGGCGTCGCTCCGGAACATCTGAAACGTATTTTTGAAAAATTCTATCGCGTGCCTAATAAGAATGTCCACAATATTAAAGGTTTCGGATTAGGGTTGAATTACGCCCGTGAAATTATAGCAATGCATAACGGTACCTTATGGGTGCGCAGCGAACTTCAGAAAGGAAGTACATTTGGAATAACACTACCTATCACAAAATACTAACCAAACAATTATTAATTAAAAAAAAATAAACAATGGACAGGAAAATAAACATACTGCTTGCAGAGGATGAAGAAAACATGGGGAATATGCTGTGTGAATATCTTAATGTGAAAGGCTACCAAACGGACTTGTTTCCGGATGGAGAAAAGGCATTAATCGGATTTTGTGCGAAAAAATACGATATCTGTTTATTAGATGTGATGATGCCGAAAAAAGATGGATTTACATTGGCAAAGGAGATACGACAAGTTAATCCGGCTATTCCTATTATCTTTCTTACGGCAAAATCGATGAAAGAAGATATTAAGCAGGGCTTTTCCGTAGGGGCGGACGATTACATTATCAAACCGTTCAGTATAGAAGAATTGCAATTGCGTATCGAAGCAATATTGCGCCGTACGCGCCTTTATCAAGATACTAATGATACCGGCGAATTTAAGGTTGGCAAATATGTTTTCTACTATACGAAGCAAATTCTGGAATTAGGAAAAGCAAGTATAAAACTAACCTCCAAGGAATCGGAATTGCTCCATTTGCTTTGTTTAAACATGAATGGCATTTTAGAACGGAGTTTCGCTTTATGTACGATTTGGCAGGATGATAGTTATTTTAATGCCCGGAGCATGGATGTTTATATTACAAAGTTAAGAAAATATTTAAAGAAAGACCCTGATGTACAAATAGTTAATGTTCGCGGGAGGGGGTTTAAGTTAATTGTTTCATAGATATGTGCTAAATTATGTTTAAATTTGGGCGCTAAATTTAGTCTTCTATGAAATTTTTTACTTATTCGCCGCCGGCTTTTTTGCTGGTTCCGTCAACGGAGAAATATGAACAAAAATGGCGTCATGTGGATCGTCTTTATGCCCGCTATAAAGAAATTCAAAGCTCGGAGTATTTTGAGCGCTACAAGGAATTAAATGATTATGTTTCTTCTCCGGAATACAAAGAGGAGTTGGCCCAAATTCTTGCCTTGAAATACCATGGGAGTAAAGAGGAAAAGATGGAACGGCGCGTGGCTGAACTGCGCAAATATCCCGAAGTAAAACATTACCGCAAAACCGGAGATACGGGTTCGGAGTATGTGAAAGAATACCTGGATTTGCAGGAACACATACACACTCCTTCTTTTAAAAAGCATAAGGCTTATTTGAAAGACAAGAAGCGCCATCTTCAAAGCGACCCCCATCAAAAATTTCTGGAATATAAACGCTTGGCAAAAAGCAAAGATATCAAATCATATTTCCACTTGCATAAAAAATATGCAAGCCTTTTTGCCGAAATAGAAAAGGCCAAAGTATTGTTTGACGATGAGTTCAGAAGCACAGACCGGGCTGCTCATTGGTCGGTGAACCCACTGCAAAGCGAATATATTTTTTCTAAAGCCTATTCACAAAACGACGAGATGCACTGTGTGACTCCCGGTACAAACGTAGAGCAACGTGCAGGGACTCTCCGTATTCTTACACGCCAAGAAGAAATTAAAAGTATGGCATGGGATAAGAATCACGGCTTTTTCCCGCGTCAATATCATTACACTTCCGGCTTAGTGAGTACCGTGAAGAATTTTCAACTTCAAAAAGGGACGATTGAAATAAAAGTACGCTTTACCAATGTGAAAAACGTATATCATTCTCTTTGGATGAATGGAGAAATACGTTTGCCGTTCCTTAGTTGCTTTATCTATTGCAACAAGATGTTGGAAATGGGAATGTATGCCGAATCGGGCGAAGCTTATTCCAAGGTGAAGAAAATTGCATTTAATGCAAAGAAGTTCTATGTGATGAGTATTGAAATAAATGAAAATGTTATTGTTTGGCGTATTAATGGGAAGAAAATCTCCGAATGCTCCAACAAGTTAACTACTCCTTTAAGCATAGGGCTGGCATCGGGTATCGTTGGGGAAACCAATAATGCCAAACTTCCGGCGGTCTTTGAAATAGACTGGATTAGAGTATTTGACAACCCAATTGTACGCCGTAAGAAATAAGGTAATACTGACATTAAAAAAAGGCTTTCCATGAAAAACGGAAAGCCTTTTTTTAATGGCAAACGCGAAGATTTAGATGAACGTTTTATAGGCGTCGGCGCTAAGCAGGTTATTTACTTCGCCCGGGTCGCTCATTTTAATTTTGATAATCCATCCGGCTCCGTACGGGTCTTTGTTTACTGATTCCGGGGCGCCTTCTAACGCCGAATTAAATTCCGTAATTTCTCCGGAAAGAGGCATATAAGCGTCGGCAACGGTTTTTACGGCTTCAATGGCTCCGAATACCTCGCCTTGTTGTAAGGTTTCGCCTTCGGTTTGTACATCTACAAATACAATGTCGCCCAATTGCCCTTGAGCAAAGTCGGTAATTCCTACTACGGCTACATCGCCTTCTACACGCACCCATTCGTGCTCTTTTGTGTACTTCAGATTTGCTGGAAGATTCATAATACTATTTTTTTAAAAGTTAATAAATTTAATTATTGAGATAATGATAATGTCAATGTAAAACCAACGTTCGTAGTGGCTGTTCCAATACTCGAGACATACGGAGTGTTGACCATGCGGTCGAAGAATAAGCGGAAGGTAATGTTGTTGCTTACTAAATACTCTGCCGAGAATTTAATGGACAACATGCGTTTCCCATCCGATATTTGCGGAAGGGCATCGTCTGTAATCACTAAGCGGCGCAGAATATTCTTATCTTCCTGAAGGCTGATATCCGCACGCATTTTCAAACTGGTCGTCATATTCCGGGAGCGGTTACCGCTTAAATTCAAGATAACCGGAACTTCGCGGAAAGTATATCCGCCTCCAATGGTATATTCGTTACTGCGTAGTTCGGTGATTTGATTATTGGCCAAGCTGAGGCCCACCCTCCGGAGCTTGGTCCAGCCAACTCTGGTCGATAAATTGTTGAACCAGGTGATATCGAGTTGGGCCAGGGGGCTGAAACGCTCATCGACGCTTACATTCATAATGTCGCGTTGTGCGATAAAGTCTCCCAAGGTGTTCCGTACATAACTGAATCCATCGCTTTCGTCCGTCCCATAGTCTTGATTCAACGTGTAGGAATTGACAGAGAACGTTGAACTGTAATTGTGCAACAATGTGGCAGCCGTGATGACATCTTTAAATGCCGGAATACGTGACAAGCCGGTGTACATGATTTGCCAATTCGGCAAGGGGAAGGTGGGCGTATTAGAGAGCGGCACGTTTTCGGAAGAAGATGTTGTGTAAGCCGACAAGAATGCCGGAATCAGTACTTCCTGAGACAAGGGGCCATAACCGTTGGGAAATCCGGTATTGGGGTCAACAGTGGGGGTGTAGCGACCTGAAGATGCTGCACGTTGCTGGGCTAAACGTTGTGCAATCACCATCCGGCTGTTCATGAAATTTTCAAATGATTTTGAGAAGTAATCATTTTCCGCTTTGGGATTTTCAAAAGCACTCTTGATGCTTATCGTGGTAATTTGCAAGCTTCCCGTTTCTTGCCGTTGGGTGCTTGTATAGGCTACATTGTAGCTGGAGCGGTTTTTAGCAATAACCCGTGAGGCGGTTAAATCGATTTTAAAATCACGGAACGGTTCTAACGTCATTCTTAATCCCAGATTTTCCATATTGGCCATCGTATAGGGATTGATCATCGTGGTGTCCGTTGAAAGCCAACCATAGTTACGGGCGCTATTTATATAATTGTCGTTCTGCCAGCCGAGGAAGAACGGCCATGTTGGGCCCCAAACGCCGTTCATTTGCCCCCAACCCATGATATTCGATTCGGGTAAATAGCCCGGCAATACGGTTGCATCTCTGCGCGTATAGGAAATTCCGGCATTGCGGATAAGCATCAGGAAGCGTACGCCGGTTTTGCCAAGCATGCTCATGGCGTTATCTTTCTTCGGAACTTTTCCGGTTACTTTTACCGTTACGCCGGTAGCAGCTTCGTCTAAAGTTACGGCTAATTTGTTTTTATCCAAGATATCTACTTTGGCCATAATTGGTTTTCCGTTGGCATCAATAATCTCTGTTTTAATATCGTTGGTGTTAAGCCCGTGTGTAATGACACGCCTTTGTTTTTCCGTAAACGCCACTTTGCTGCTGGAGTAGGTCACTTCTTTCATCTCTACTTTTGGACGTGCACGGCCGGCAAATTCATCATTAATTTGACGGAGGAACGTTACTTTATTATAAAGCCCTTCGAACGAGAAATTCAAATTGCCGTTTATATCGCGGGCATTGCTGATGGTATTTCCCGGAGTGTAGTCATAGCCTCCCAATTTTGGAGCGGCTATCCAGTCGTATGAACCTCCGTAGCGGGCAGATGCGGTTATCCAGTCCAAATAAGGAATTCTATTGATAGGAATATTATTATATGTCAAGTTGATTTGTTGGAAATACTGAATATTCCTTCCTAAATGCCAGAAATTACTCCACGTAGAGTCGCGCCAATGACGATAACCATCGGGGTCATCGCGCTTGTTGATGACTCCTTCCGGTTCATCAATCCGTGCACGGTTCGTGGCGTTGAAATCCAGTTTGAGCGAGCGTGCCAAATCCCATACAAACGCATAATTGGCATCCCAAGTGAAATCTTTGGCGGCGGTGGCCGGTATCACAATGTCGGGCGCGGCAATACTGCGGTATTGATTTTCTATATATACACGGTTGATGTCCGTATTAAAACTGAACTGGTTGGGATAGGGGTTAAAATTAAAGTCGCGAATCAGTTGCAGCCATTTGGAACTTGCCCATTTTGCCGATTTAAACAGGTCGATATAATGCGGTTGTACATTATAGGCATAAGACAAGTTGAAATGGTAATTTTCGTTTAGTTTGTGATCGGTTTGTGGATTCCGGGCATATAATTGGTTGTATGAGAAACTCAGAGAAAGATTAGACGGATGGAATACGGCTTGCTTGGTAGAGTTTGCCCCCACTCTTACATTGGTGAAATTAATCGCCATGCGCCGGGTGTAATCCTGTATAAGGCGCTTGATAGAATCGCGCTCGTAGGATGTCAAACCACGCATCGCTTCGTTGTATTTGATATCCTGGTCGAAAGGATAATATTCCGGGTTAGTGAAATTTTCCGATAATCCGAAGAAGAACGGAATCCTTACTCCTATTCGTTTCGGGAAGAACATGCCCAGTTCGAAATTCGTCACTAAATCATACTGGTAAATATGTGCTAAACTTCGTTCATTCATTTTGGATTCCAGGCTTCCGAAGTTCGGTGTTTGCATATTTCCGGCTAAGGTGATGGTTCCGAAATCGGCCAGTTTTGCCGACATGCGAGCTAACGCTGCAAATCCGCTTGATTCGTTGAAATTGCTCAGGCGGAATTCATTTACCCAGACAACGGTCGATTTGTCTAACCCGTCGTCGCCTGTCCGCCCTTTCTTGCCCGGATTGCGTATTCCGATAAGAATGGTTTTTACGGCGCCTAAATTCGGATTTCCCATGATCCTGATTTTATTAGTGCCATCCATCTCTTCATAAATGCCGGTGATGGAGCCTCCTTGTTCTTTGATAATTTGATTGCGGATTAGTTTTGCATCCGTTAATTTTTCCAATTCAACATTGAGTTGGTTTTCTTTTGGCCATACTATTTCGCGAGATGTCTCGTCGTTGTCATTATACAATCCCGGAGGCGTGAGTTTCAACGGAATTTCATATTCATAATAATTATAGCGGTAATCGTTCCCAATTCGCACAAAAAGCGATATATCGTCATCTCGTAAGGCTTTCCCGGAAATCGCTTCGGCATGCACATCCATGATGATGCGTTTATATTGCCGGAAATCGAAGTTCACGTTCTTATATGCAGCGCGTGCATCTCCGTCGGCAAGGTCAATCACCTTCAACTCCATAGCTTGCTCGTTGAGTTGGCGTGTCTGATATTGCCCGGGGTCGATTTGACGATTGGTACCCGGAGGGAGCACGTAGTTCACCGGCGTACGCGATGCGTTTTCTTCAATATTCACCGCCGAAATATCGAATACGGCATTCGACATTTCCGGTTGTGCCAAGCCTTCCTGCCCGTCGATAAGCGATTGGTTGTAACGGCGCCATTCCCCGCGTACTAATTCCAACGTGGCGAAACGCATTACGGTAGTATCATTGAACCCTCGTACAAACATACGAATGAACCGGATGGATTTTAAATCTTGAATGGCGCCAATGGCTGTTCCTTCGTTGAGCGGGATTTTGAACTGATACCATGTTACTTCTTGGGGGCCCGGATAGTCGTCACTTGCTTCTTTAGTCACGGTGCGGCTGTCTGTGATATAATTGGAACCTACTTGTAAACTTTGAGGGGTGAGTTCTACTTCGTATTGGAAATAACTTTCGGACTCATTCATGGTATAGTCTCTATTCACGTCTTCCATATCCGGATTGGGCGTATTCATCGTATTTTCGCCGCCGGTTTGTTCGCTCGGGCGTGAGTTCCCTTCGGTACCATTATAGTCTTTGTAACAATCCAGAATGGTCGCTTCCGCTTGTGCATATTTCGGGTCGAGGTAATATACGTAATTGTCGCCCGCCGGATCATTCTCAAATCTTGACAAGGCAGCCGGATCGGTAATAATGCTACGGATACGGTTTACATAACCACTGAAAAATATTCGTTCGTCGGCATCGCTGATACCGTCTAATCCGACATCCTGGTAGATGCGGGCGTCATAATTATTATCGAAAGTCAAGGTGAGTTGCTGGTCTTTCGGTACGCGTCCCCATATAGTACGCAGGAAACGGGAGGTATCGCTGGGATCTGCCAAGCCGTTTTCAAAATTCTTGTAGCCGTCCTTCAAAATATCTTCGGAAATATTTCCGAGGTTAAAGTAGAGTTTTCCTCCCTTGGCGGTCGGTTTATATACAAAAGGATCCATCAGCCAAAATTCGATGTAATCGTAATTAGCCGTTTCGAAATCCGTTACGGGCAACGAACGCATGATACCGGCCCAGTTTCCGTCCTTAGTGTCCGGGTTCTGATTCTTCAATGAACCGTCGGAATTAAGAGCCTCGGCATCATAATTATAAGGCCCGCGCTCGTTGGGATAATAGGCCAAGTTTAATACCGGCAGGGTAGTGGGCGTTCCAACCACTAATTCCCGATTGGGAAATAAATCGTTTATATACACTTGGTCCACCAAGAAGTTATGTTGGTATTTTCGCGGATTAGCTTTAATGTAGGCCGGCGTGTAACTGGAGTTGCGCTGGAAATCGACATAAATGTAATACCATGCTAATTTGGCGCGTTTGAATCCGTATTCCTGCGTGTTGGTTGGTAATTGCCCTTGCGGAAACAAGTTTTGCCCTTGCGGAACGCTGGCCAGCGCCCACGATGCTTGATTGCGCAAATCGAGCGATGTTTTTGTCCCTTCAAAATCGTCGATAAACGCATTGCCTGCACTGGAAATAGCTTTGGAATGCCCCGGAATGAAATGTGCAAATTCCGCATCGACCGAGATACTCGACATCGCTTTTGTTTGGATTCCCGGAATGGCATCTACTAATTTTGTCAAGAGCGGAACATCTGTTTTGTATCCGAGATTCATCCCCCAAATGGTATTGGAAATGGGTTCTTCCCCCCATGCCACTTTTTGCGTCAGTGGCCGTTCACTAAGATTTAAAATGGTTCCGCCAACATAAAAATTATCATTGAAACGGTATTTAAGCCTTGTGCCTATCAATGTTTTTGTTTGCATATTAAATAACGCCCGGTTTTCCAGCGTTACTTTCAAGGGTACTCCCGATTCCAGGTAAGCGCGGTTGATGATGCGTACAGACCCCGATAAATAATTGACTTCATAATCGACTCCCTCGATAAGTTTTACACCGCCGGCGGTGACGACTACCGAACCTTGCGGGATGTTCATGGCATTCAACCAGATTTCCGAACCTCCTGTCGATTGGAAACTGCCCATTAAAATAAATTTATTCTTTTCGGCCACACTTTGCGCTTTTGTGAGCGAAGAGTCATACAACTCCTTGTACACATATTTTTCCGCAACGGTCTCGTTGTTGATTTGTTTTTCCAAGTAGCGGCCGAAAGGTTCTAACACCGGGAAAATAATAAGCCCTTTGGACGCAATTACCGTTACGCCTTCAACAAAGTCGAACAATCCGTCAGGAGAAACATCTCCCATCACTGTCTGGTTATCTGCATTTAATACCTGTGTCAGCTGTGAGTTCAAATTATCCAAATTCAATACGCGGATAAGCGGCTTTTGAGCAATCGCTCCTTCTGCAATGTACGGAAGGGCAGTCCCTGCCTCGCTGTTTTGATACATCACATCCAGGGTGAAATTCTGCGGATCGAGGTTATACGTATTCAGCGCATATACGTTTTTCATCATCAGCTTCCACGTCGGGAGTTTGGGCGTGAGGATGGTGCCTTTCAGCAATTTCAGCGACAATGTTTGGGGCGCTACAATTCCGTCGGTGGAAAGTTCGCCGACTTTGTAGGTTTTTCCCATCACCTCGTATTCATATGCTACGGCCAACACTTCATCGTTATTCAGTGCGGTATTCAGCGAAATGTATCCTAATTGGGGATTAACGGTGTATTCCGATTCCAGCAGCTTCCGCGCATTTTCCAGTTTTTCAAAATCTTCTCCTCCCCGGAATCCCATGCCTGTAAGATAGCTGGTAACATTGTCGATAGAGCGTAGCTGGTTTAAATCAATTACCGAATACAAATTATTACTGTTATTATCCGGATAGCCGCCGTGTACGGGGCTTATTGATGAATTGTAAATCTGGTCGCTTTCGGCTAAATCCATAAATGCAACTAAATTACGCGAGTCGTTAAATCGTGCGCTACGGTTCGTGATCCACACTTCCACCCGTTTCACGTTGATGCCCGATAAAATGAGCGGTAAGCGCGATAGATAATTGTCGTAATTTTCTTTGAAATATTGCGAGAGGAAAAAGTGGCGGTTGGCATCGTAACTGTCGGCGGTTATTTCGAATACTTGTGTTTGTCCGCTGCCGGTTACTTCTATGGTTTTTACTTCGGCATCCTGACGGGAAAAAATTCCGGTAACGTCTAATTTCCCGAAACGTAAATCGGCTTTTATGCCAAACAAGCTTTGATTGCCCGTAATTAAGGTGCCGTCGAGCGGAAGCGAAATATTTCCGGCTTCGATACGTTGTAGAATGTCGTCTTCATTGCCGATGTGTTCGATTTTGAAATTCGACTCGAAATCGAAGGTTGCTTCGGTATTGTAGTTAAACATCAACTTCAATTTATCGCCGATGCCGCCGGTGACATTGAAATTTATTTTAGATTGAAAATCGAAATTAAAGGCGCGGCGATACCGTTCGGGAATAATAGGGTTGTCGGCATAGTTCCATTTCCCTCCGAACGTGAGCTCCACGGCGCCTTGCAGGTCAATCGTAATATCGGGCGTGCCGAATACTTTCGCGAATAAATCGCTGCCGGTGGCAAATTTCAAGTTCGAAGGAAGCAACCCATTGTTGTTTGCTTGATTATTGGCCGCCCGTTGTTGCCAGCTGTTGCGCATGGAGTTGGCAAATTGTTCTTTTTGGAACTCTTCCGCCGACAACACTTTGTAGGGCATGAGTTTCTGAGTGTCGTAGAAATGGTAGTATAAATAATTACCGGTGGCGGGGTCGAATTCTACGATCGGTTTCTTCGGTTCGTTCCATGAATATTGTTGGGCATAGCCAACCGTTACGGCCAGCAGCCATAAAGCGCATAATAAGTATCGGCGGGTGCGGTTCAATGTTTTAGATGGCTTTGGTGTTAGAGTTTTTTTAAGGCTGTTTTAATGAGTTCTTCTATACTGTAATGGTTGTTTTCGCGCAACAAGGCATTTAAAACCTTTTCCACGGCCGGTTTTCCGAAGCCTAACATCACTAAGGCAGAAAGGGCTTCTTCGTGTACGGAGCCGGCTTGGTTAATGCCGGCGGGACTTTCACTGAGCACTACTTTTCCTACTTTGTCTTTTAAATCGACTACAATACGTTGGGCGGTTTTCAAGCCAATGCCTTTGACGCTCTGTATTTTGTTAATATCGGATTGCAGGATGGCGTTGCGCACTTCGGCCGAAGTCAACGACGAGAGCACCATGCGGCCGGTGTTGGGCCCAATACCCGACACGCTGATGAGCAAGCGGAAGAGTTCACGCTCGTCTTTGTCGTAAAACCCGAACAACTGTTCGGCGTCTTCGCGTACGATATGGTGCAGCCACAATTGGGCTTCTTTGGCATTGTGCAGGCGGCTATAGGTTTGCAACGAGATGTTCACGGCATAGCCTATTCCGGTTGTTTCTACTACAACATAAGTAGGTGTAAGCTCAGCTATAGCGCCTTTAATGTATTCAAACATAGAAATGAGTAAAATATGTCTAACTCACAAAGGTATTGATTTTATTTGGAAAAATGAAAAAAACGTTAAATAGGCTGAGTGAAATAAAGAAAAATGTGCTTTTTCATGGTATTTTATAAACTATGTTCTTGTTGTGAATCTATGGACGTTGATTAGCCAGTGAGCCCAGAGCCCTCATGTCAATTTTATTCTTTATATTTGTTGGTTGAACTCTTTAAACATATTAATTATGAAGATATTGGCAATAGAAAAAGAGGTTCCCGGAACAGATTGGAGTGCTGTAAGCAAGGAGCTTTTGGCACAAGAAGCTTTTGATGTTTATAAGATGTATCTTGCAGAGCAGTTGCGCGAACATTATTTCAATGATGAGCACGGTGCTGTTTTGCTGTTGGAGTGTAACAGCAAGGCACAAGCTCGTGAATTATTAGAAAAACTGCCATTGGTAGAAAAAGGGTTGATTACTTTTGACGTAATGGAATTGCACCCGTACACCGGTTACGACCGGATTATAGATAGTGCAAAAACAGCTTGATATATATGCTGAAATGTTCGGTTGAATTACAAATTCAACCGAACATTTCGGCTTTTTGAACAGCCTCTGGTTTACAACTATTATAATTTGTTTTGTGGAATACCCTTCTGCTCATTTGAGCATTTCGAGATATACCTTGGCCTTATTACTGTAATTACTCAAAATCGAATTGTAGTGAAATTCCCGCGGAGAACGGATAAAGTTCCGGCCCGTGATTTTTTTCGAACATCGGTGTCATTTGGTAATTCACATAAGCGCCCAGCCATCCGTAGCCGATGCGTCCCGTTAATTCGTAGCGCAGCAAATTCAAATTGAACGAGCTGTGCTCTTTTTCCTTATTGCCTCCATCCATGAATTTCACTTTGGTATGCGAACCTATTTTTACACTGCCGATAGCGCCTGCTTGTACGAAGAAACCGCGGTGCGAACCCCAGAATGAGTTGCTGTGTCTATTCGGAACATGGAATTGCACCATCAGCGGAACATTCATATATACAACCAATAGTTTTGATTTTGACAAGGTATTATCGAGTCCCCATGCATTGTATTTCCCGGAACGTTCCGTGAAGCCATTGATATTTTCAACTGTCCAACCTTCTTCGAAAAAGTAGTTAGCCCATTCCACACCCAAGCCGCCGGTCAAAGAAAACCATTTGGTAATGCGCATTTCTCCCATGACCGGATACATGGTGAAGTTCGTTGACTTTGAAGTGTTCAATACCAAAAAATCATTGTTTCCCGATTCGCCTGTAAACACATTCTTTTTCCCGTAGCTGTTGAGGCCAAAATCGATTCCCATCCCGAAGTAAAAATTTTGATAACTTTTTCTTCTTTTTTTATGATAGGATATTTGAGTAACTTTCCCATCTTCGGTTGTTTCTACCGTGACCGTGGTTTCATGTTGTTTAATGATAACCGTATCTTGCGGTTGCGCATTTTCAGCGAGGAGAGGCGTAGTGTTAGTTGCTTCTTTAATAGTTTGTTGTGCGTTTACTCTGAGGATGCTGCCGGTGCATAGCACAGCCAGCAAAACATACATTGTTTTTTTCATGGTATTGGTATTTTGTTTGTTATTACTTACGTTGCTTGTTGTAGTTGCGTTGCATTTCGAAAGTCGAAGAATGAACAGCATAGTAGGTCATCGTTCCTTCGAGGTTAAATTCTTTAACAACTACGGTTTCTTTATTTAATAGGCGATTGACGCCCACTATCAATTCTCCGGTCATGCGGTCGAAGAATCCTTGTACTTTTACTAGCTCTATGATAGGGGCTGCGGAGTTGCTCAATGGTTGCGGATCGGGAAGCGTTAATGTTCCGTGCGCCGGTGTGGCAGACACCAGTAATACCGGGGCTGCTGCTGGTAATCTTTTCATTTCGGGCAGGCCGGTACGCTCATTTTTTACGGCAGGTTGTTTGCTTTCCGGTTGCTTTTGTACCGGTTTTTGAGTATCCGGTTGTAGCATTTTTTTCTCCGCTTTTTGCACAGGAGTAATAGCTTTGTCGATGTTGGTTTCCACCGTTTGTTGCGGTTCGTCCGCTACTGTTACGGCAGCTAATTCCGGCGTTGTAGTTCCGGAATTTTGTCCAGCAGGGTGTTGTTCTGTACGGAATACATAAATACTCAATAGTACAATCATGATAGCGGCAGCGGCGGTTCCAAACGTTACTTTTTTCCATGAAAAAGTGATGGAGGAACGATGTTTCAACGACTCTTTTCCGGGAAACAATACGGCGCTATCGTTTTTCAACACTACTTTCCGGTAGGCCGCAACCTGTTCGCGGGTAGCTTCGTCGGTTTTCATCAACGCTTGCATGCGGGCGGCTTCTTCTGCGCTGAGGCAATCTTCAGCCATGCCGATGCACAACTCTTCCCAGCGCGAAATATTCAACGCTTCGTTTTCGGCGCGTTTCAATTTTTCCAGCACCGGAAACCGTTCGTCTTGCGGGATTAAACGCAATTCGTCGTCTGTTGTATGATGGTTGTTATTCATATTTTCTGCTAAACTACTTTTGACATTTCTCCGATATATTCGCGTAAAAAGGTACGTGCACGGAAAATATATGTTTTTACTTGTGCCTCGCTCAATCCGGTAATTTGCTCGATTTCGGCATAGGTGTAACCTTCATAATCACGAAGCAAGACCACAGCCCGCTGGTCGGCCGGAAGACGCTCGATGGCTCGATGCAACGTTTCGTTTAAATCCGAGTAATGTTCGCTATGGCTGTGTTCTTTCATATTTACGAGCTCCATTCCGCCCAGTCGTTTTTCTTTCCGCAATACATCAATCATGCCGTGGTAGGCGACGGTGAACAGGAACGATTTTGCTTTTTCGCGCACCACTTCGTCATATTGCCGCCAAAGTTTTTCAAACGTGTCCTGCACCAAATCTTTTGCCTTGTCGCTATTCCGAAGTCCTTTCAGCATAAAGCGATAAAGTCCGTCGGCATAATCGTCCACACAGGCGTTATATTCATTTTTCGTCATAGGCAAAAGTTGGTTTCCGATAATAAAACGTGAGAGGGGCGTGAAAAGTTACACTCCTTGATAGTTTATGAGAAAATATATTTAGAGGAATCATTAACCATTTCATCATTAATGAATTGAAAATTTTGCGTTCAGAATGATAAAGGTGCTTTCCCTTTTACCCCTTCACCCTTGTTCCTTTACTCCTCCTTTGGGGACGGAGGGGCTGGTTCTATTAGTTCTTTTTTCGCTTCCAATTTAAATTGCAAGTAGGTAATCGGCATGCCTTGTTTTAAAAATTGCTGCTCGTAAAAAGTTTTGATGGAAAGTAATTCATCGGCACGGCCGGTACCATAAATATCGGCATTGGCATCCGTCATTTCTAAATTATTTAGCAAAACCAATTCTTGGGTGTAGGCGTGGAGTTCTTGGCTGTCGGTTTTCAGATGGATACTGCCGTTGGCTTGTAGAAATTTTTGATACCGGCTTAAAAAACGGGTCGATGTCAGGCGTTTGAGCGGATATTTCGGTTGCGGGTCGGGAAAGGTGATCCAGATTTCAGCCACTTCGTTTTCGGCAAAAAACGATTCGATAAAATCAATCCGTGTGCGGACAAAGCTTACGTTCGGCATTTGCGCTTCGGTCGCGGTTTTGGCGCCGCGCCACAGGCGCGCTCCTTTTATATCTACACCTATAAAATTTTTATCGGGATAACGTTGCGCCAACGCAATGGTGTATTCTCCTTTTCCACAGCCCAACTCTAATACTATAGGATTATTGTTCTTGAAAAAAACGCTGTGCCATTTTCCTTTTAAATGAAAGTCTTTTTTGAAAATGCTGTCGAACACCGGTTGGTGCAGTAAGGTAAATGTTTCGTTTTCGGCAAAGCGTTTGTGTTTGTTTTTTCCCATATTGAATCATTAAATTGTTGAGTTTTGGATGGAATTTACATCAGCATCTTCTGTACCTTTTTCAATCCTTCTACAAACACATCTATTTCTTCCTTAGTATTATAAAAAGTCATAGAGGCGCGCATGATGGCTGTAAGCCCGAAACGGTGTATGAGCGGTTCGGCACACAGGTGTCCCGTGCGAATGGCAATGCCCATTTTGTCCAACAGCGTGGCGGCATCCAGCGGGTGTACATTTTCGATAGAGAAAGAAATCAAGGGAATTTTTGGCGTGGCTGTTCCGTAAATGCGCAGGCCTTCTATTTCGTCGAAACGTTTTAGTATATGTTGTAGCAGCGTTTGCTCATACGCTTCAATAGCGGTGATGCCTTTCTTTTGCAGGTATTGGATAGCTACGGCTAAACCATGCGCCCCGATATAATTAGCGGTACCGGCCTCGAATTTCAGCGGTAAGTCGGCATAGGTGGTGCGCTCGAACGTTACGGTATCGATCATGTCGCCGCCGCCTTGCCAGGGAGTCATTTCGCGTAGCCATTTTTCTTTTCCGTACAGGATGCCGGTACCGGTGGGCCCATAGACTTTATGTCCCGAAAAAACATAAAAATCGCAATCCGCAGCTTGCACGTCAATACCGCCGTGAGGCGCTCCCTGCGCACCGTCTATCAGTACGGGAATATTGTGTTCATGGGCTATGTGTACAATTTCTTTTACCGGATTATGAATGCCCAAGACGTTGGAAATTTGCGCTACGCAAAGCAAACGGGTTTTCGATGTAATTAATTCGGGCAGGCGCTCCATCGCTAAGCTTCCGTCTTCGTTCACCGGTAATACTCTTAGTTTTGCACCTTTGCGCTCGCAAAGTAGTTGCCAGGGCACAATGTTGGAATGGTGTTCCGCTTCGCTTACAATGATTTCGTCGCCGGGGTTCACAAAGCGTTCGCCAAACGAAAAAGCAACCAAATTAATAGCGGCTGTGGCGCCCGAGGTGAAAATAATTTCGTAAGAATGAGAGGCATTCACGAACGTTCGCAACGTTTCGCGCGCTTCTTCGTACAGCTCGGTGCAACGGGCGCTCAGGTAGTGCGCCGCACGGTGAATATTGCCGTTGAGGCGTGCGTTCATCTCGTTCACGGCATCAATCACACATTGCGGTTTTTGTGCCGTGGCGGCATTGTCGAAATATATCAGGGGTTTTCCGTAAACCGTCTGGTTCAGCGCCGGAAAATCATTCCGTATGTTTATGTTAGCGTTTAATGTTACCATGTTTATTTTGCTTTTGACTTCTCGGACAGCCTCGTCCGAATGCTAATTATCCACGATGTAAAAGTACTACATGTTCGCCGAATACAAAAGTTTTTGGGTATCTTTTAGGCTATTATCTTAATTTTTATTACTTTTGCCCTCCGTTTTATCTTTTGAGCGGAATAAAATAACTGATTACTAAATAAATACATTTAATAAAAATGGCGGTTTTAGAAAAAATTCGGGTGCGCATGGGCGTTTTTATCACGGTGATAATCGGCATCGCGTTAATTTCTTTTATTGTTGATGTGGATACCCTGCGTTCGGTGTCTTCCATGTTTTCTTCCAAATACGATGTGGGAGAAATAAAAGGGAAAGGTATTTCCTATACGACTTTTCAAAAGAAAATAGATTATTACACCGGTATTCACCAATTGCTTTCGGGAGGAGCAACACTTACCGAACCGCAACAGGAACAAGTTCGAGAAAGTGCATGGAGTGATTTTTTCAAAGAAGGTGTGTTGACGCCCGAATTTGATAAGTGTGGGCTTAGCGTTTCTGACGAAGAAATGCTGGATTTGGCGCAAGGCCGCAATATCTCGCCGATATTGTTACAAGACCCTGTATTTGCCGATGAAACAACCGGACAATTCAGCCGTGCTAAGGTGGTGAATATTATAAAGAATATGGCCAACGATCCTTCGGGACAAACGGAAGCATATTGGAACTATTGCGAAACCCGCATGCACGATATGCAATTGATTGAAAAATATGCTTCGCTGGTAGTTCAAAGCCAATACACCAACTCGTTGGAAATGAAACGCCGGGTGGCCGATCACAATACAACCGCTGCCATTTCATATGTCGTGAAGCCTATCGGATTTGTGGCCGACTCTACGATTAAAGTGAGCGAGTCGGAAGCAAAAGCGTACTATAAGAAACACGAAAAAGAATACGAACAAGAAGCCTCGCGCGATATTGAATACGTTTCGTTTTTAATTGCGCCTTCGGATGACGATATCCAATTGGCCGAGGAACAAATAAATTCCATATACGGCGAATTTGAAAAAGTAAAAAACGAGGATTTGCGCATGTTTGTAAATCGTAACTCCGATAAGCCTTTTGACGAATTCTATTATAAGGAAGGAGAGTTATCTTCTAAATTAGACAGTTTTGCTTTCTCTAAAAACCCGACGATATTGCCGGTCTATAAAGATGAAAATATATTTTATGCCGCTCGTGTAGCCGATGTGAAAACATTGCCCGACTCGGTGCGTGCCCGTCATATTCTGGTGCAAGCGCCCTCAAAAGAGTTGGCTCATCAGTTGGCCGACAGCTTGATGACTGTTTTGAGTAAAGGAGCTGATTTTGCAATTACAGCTCAACAATATTCGGTGGATGCGAATGCAAACAGGCAAGGTGGCGATTTGGGCTGGTTCACTCAAGGCCGCATGGTAAAAGCGTTTGAGACAGCCGCATTCGAGGCTCCATTGAATAAATACCAAAAAGTAGAAACAGATTACGGGGTACATATTTTTGAAGTAACCGGCCGTACGAAGCCTATGAAAAAGGTACAATTGGCCACTATACAACGGGAAGCGGTAGCCGGAAAAATTACTTACCAGGGTGTTTTTGCACAAGCCAATGAATTGGCTACCGAAAGCAAGAACGATTACCACACGTTTGCACAAATATCAGGAGTGAAGAATTTGATGAAAGTACCGGCCTATGGTTTGCGCGAAGGCGATAAGACGATTGCCGGATTCCAAAATGCCCGCGAATTGGTACGTTGGGCTTATGACGCAGAAACCGAAACCGGAAATGTATCTTCGGTAATGAATATAGATAATAGCTATTTTGTAGTAGCATCATTGGTTGCTGTCCGTAAAGACGGAATCGCTCCTTTCGCTCAGGTGCGCGGCGATATCGAAACCCTGTTGCGCCGTGAAAAACAAGGAGAAAAAATAGCCCAAGAAATACAAGCTGTACAAGCAGGTGTTAGCAATCTTGAATCGTTGGCCGGGAAGTTAAATCTGACCGTGCAGAATGCTTCGGAAATTTCTTTTACCTCAGCAATGATTCCGGGTATCGGCTACGACTTTAAGCTATTGGGTGCTGTGGCCGGAGCGAAGGAACAAACGCTTACGGGCCCGGTAAAAGGGATGACCGGTGTGTATGTATTTACGTTAGATAACCGCCAGGTTGGTTCAAGTTATACCGCCGATGATGAAAAAATGCGCCAACGCTATATGATGATGCAAGGCGGCATGTACGATTTCGTCCGGGTATTGCAAAAAGCAGCCGATGTGAAAGACTGGCGCGGACGCTTCTTTTAGGCCGCTTGTTTAGAAAATTTTATTCGACCCCTTGCAGATTTTTGCAAGGGGTTTATTTTTTGCATACGTGGACTATTTTTTTAACTTTGCACAACAAATTTCTCCATCAGTGAAAAAAAGCAGGGCGACTATTTATGACATAGCAAAGAAGCTGAATGTTGCTGCTTCTACGGTTTCACGTGCTTTGCAAGATTCGCCGAAAATAAGCGACAGCGTAAAGAAGTTGGTGAATGAAACTGCCGAAAAGTTAAACTACCAACGGAATACTATTGCAGTAAGCTTGAAACAAGGTCGTGTGAACACCATTGGCGTGATTGTTCCGGGCATTCATCATAACTTTTTTTCCTCGGCGATTAGCGGTATAGAAGAAGAAGCTTCCAATGCCGGATACGGTGTTTTAATTTGCCAATCGAATGATAAACTGAAAGCCGAGAAAACCGCTTTAAAGATGCTTGCTAACGGCACTATTGACGGGTTATTGGTTTCGGTAGCTGCTGAGGAAACCGATTATGCTCATTTCGACGAGATGGAACAGCGCGGTATTCCCGTGGTGTTTTTCGACCGTTGCCCGCAAGAGGCGTTGCGCAAGGTAATGATTGATGACTACCGGGCAGCACAAGAAGTGGTAGAACATCTCATCGCTCAAGG
>JAVBOD010000115.1:0-20299 GCA_031551045.1 Bacteroidales bacterium | reverse complement strand
GAAACCACAGAACGCCTGGGGCTATGACAACTATCCTTCGCCGGCGATTTACTATTCGTATGAAAAGGCGCAAATTCACGGGAAAGAAAAATTTGTCTATTGGGCTTCGATACCCAAGGGACAGGTGCTGAAAATACAGGGGCATGTGGAACAGCCGTTGATGGACAGCACGACTACGGAACGCACGTTGCAACTGAAACGCAACAGCAGCGTGCAACAGAATTTTTCGACGAAGGACTCACTCACAAAATTTGATGTGAGCGGCTTCAGCACGGGCGACAACACGGTGAAAGCCGTGTACCAGTTGCAGGAAGGCAAAGGCGTGGATATACTGGCCGGACAGTTGAATGTGGTAGCCTACAAACAGGAAAAAGTAAAATTGATAATAGTTCCCATCAAAGGCACACTGTTTACCGATGGCACCGGTTTGCAGGGTGCGTTAGACGACATCTACCGCCAAGCAGTGGTGAACTGGGAAGTGACGGTGGACAACAGTTTTACTTATACGCAGGACGTTTATATTAACCCCGAATCGAACAGCCAAGACCCTTACGACAATTCGATGGACAAGGTGATTGCTGCCTACAAGAAAACGGATGGCTACAGCCGCAAGGCACGCATTCTGTTTTTGATAGACAAGTTTTCTTCGGGCCTGGCGAACGAAATAGGCTACATGCCGTTCTACGACCAGTTCGGCTTTGTGAAGCAGAGCGACCGCTACGGCGCCCCGATGACTACCGTAAAACTGGCACGATGGATAGCCCACGAATTGGGGCACGGGGCTTTCGGGCTGCGCCATACGTTCGACCCGCAGGTGGGCTTGGCCGAGAACTACGGCAACCTGATGGACTACACCGACAGCACCCGCCTGTGCAAATTTCAGTGGGATATTATTCATGATTCGGATGCGGGAGAAAAAGAATTTGGAAGTGCGGACGAGGTGATGGGAAAGGATGGTGATATAAAGAAGACTCTTAATCAATTGATAGAAACATTGAAAGCAGTGGGCGAAAATGGATGTGCTTTCGTAAGGAAACGTGTATCAACGTCTAATACCACAGAAGTCTATAATACCGTTACGACCTCTATCGACTACTTAATTGGCAAATATGAAAACGACCTACCATCATTTGATATAGGTTTGGGAGAAACGAAGGTTACTGAACTCGCTCATAGTATTCAAATTATACTTGATAATGATGATAAAAATTGGGTACTATATGTAGCAAACGGGAATGTAGAAATATGTGAAGCTAAGGAAGATTATTCTGCATTTACTTCCTTATCGGAAGCTAAGACAGATGAAATTTTTCTACACAAATATAAAACGGACTTATTGAACTGTAAATACAGTATAGATAGCTATATACTGAGCGTTTTAAAACAACTACAATTGAACATACGCTCAAACCAATCTGTAGAGTTCTTTTACAAAGGCAATAGCTATACACTGAAAAATGGTAAAGTAACAATAAGCAACTTATCCGATAAAGATATAAATACGGGGAAATGGACTGAGAACAACATAGATTCCCGCATACGCTACTTTATCAATGATGCTGGGATTATTCAGATAAAAGCATTTGGTTTCAGGCAAAACTTACCGTTAACCACGGCAGAAGGCGATTTGATAGTATTAGGTTCCCATATTAAAGAAACGTCTAATGTGTTTTTGCGAGAGAATAATGTAAAGAATTTCGAAGCGATAGCTCCTATTTCTACGGATGGTGACGCTTTTGCTGATGGCGGAAAAATAACTATAGGCAACAAAAATACGACTTTTTTTAAAATCATTTCTGAGGGTGTAGGTGTCGTCACAACCCTAGTTAAAACCGGAGAAATGGAAGAAAATACGTATGCAAATTCTGCCAAAGATACAGCTATTATACATGCTCCGGGGCTACTAACAGGAAGTTTTGAAGTTGTCGCACAAAAAGTAACAGACATTACCAGCATTGGTTGTTTGGTCTATGATGTATCATTCAAAAAAGAAGTACGTACCGAACTTAAAAAGCAATTTGCCGGAATAAAAGACCAGATAGCAGAAGACCCGGGAGCTTTCTTCCCTGTGATGGGCGAAATTCTGTTGACGGTTGCTACTGGTAATACAGCTGAGGAGTGGAAAACAGTAGTAGATGAGAATGGAGATGCCGGAAAACGTTCCCACATTGTTACCAGAGGTACAGGCAATGCAATAGTAACTGTACTATCTGGAGCTGCTTTGGTAAAAAATTTGCCCGAAATTGGGAACAAATTGTCGGAATGGGTTGCCAAAATGGCTAAATCAAGAAGAGATATCAGAAAAATTCTGACCACGACTGTAGGCAAAGATTACCTCAAAAAATATTTTGATAAATTTGTACAAACAGGAAGTTTTGACGAATGGGTTGATAAAGTAAAAGATTTTAACTTAGGCAAAGAATTAAATTTTGAAGTGCACCACATTATTCCGGTGAATGTTTTGGAAAGCAATAAAGAACTACAACGAATACTGGAAAAGTTTGATTTTGATTTCAATGGTATAGATAATGGCATTCCATTACAAAAGAAGAGTCTGAAAGTTGATCGAGCAGGACATGCAAATCATCCAAAATATGATGAAGCTATAACTGAAAGTGTGGAAAATATTTTGAGTAATCCAAGGTTAGATGATGTTGGAAAATTCGAGCAAATCCAAGATTTGATTAATAATACGAAATTAAAATTAGAGAATGATGTGTTATTAGGTGCGAAAGATGTTAATGATATAATAAATTTATAGTTATGAGGTATTTTAAAATAAATATTCAACCTTTTTATGGAGAGCGAATTGCTAGTAGAGCAAATGGAGATAACGTCCCTGATGCACTATTTTATTTTAATAAAATTTCTCAGGGAGAAATTTTATTTTCGGCTCCCTTTTTTGATTATTTTTTTCTTGAAAGTTTTGATAAAAAAAAATATTGGGAATGGAAATTATTTGATGTACATAGGCTCACTAAAGAAGCCGGCCGAATACCAGGGTGGCTAATTTCTGAAAAATTGAAATCATTATTGGAAAGTCACAATTTATCTAAGCCCTATTATTTTTATCCAAGTAAGTTGCGGTATAAAGGGAAAAAAATAGATTATTATATATTCCAATTTACAGGGAATTTAATTTATGAGCAAACTCTTAATTATGTAGATTATCCTATGTCAATATTTTGGGAGCCAGCGAAAAAGGTAAGTGTAAAAGTAAAGGATAAGAATAATTTTCTGTTGGAATATGATAGGGTGATTAATGAAACTCGAGGAATGGAGAACATTCTGCAGTTTAAAAAACTTATATTAAACGAGCCCCTAGATTTTTTTCCACTGAGTAGTTTAACGATAGGTAACTTAATATCCGAAAAACTAAAAAATGCGATGGAGGAAAATGGAATAGAAGGTTTTGAATTTTCTGAATTAGACTATGAAGTAGTTGTTGAGAAATAGGAATATCCGAAAAATACTGCCCCGCGTTGGCTTTAGGCTGTAATTAGAAACAAAATGAAAAAATAAATTTATAAAAATCGTTCGGACGAGGTTGTACCTCGGTCGCTCTATGAATGTGGGCTGCGCCTACAAAAACAAAAAAATGTAATATTTAAATATCAAAAAATAAAAACATAAATCTACACCAATGAATTTTAAACGCCTACTTTTTATGCTATGTGTTTTTGGCGGCACGGCAACAAGCGCCTGGGCGCAATGCCCGCCCAATGTCAACGGGCTGTTGCGCGGCGCTGCCACCGTATGTGCATCGGCCAACAGTGGTAAAGTGTATGTCAGTAATCCCGACTTTACGGCAGTGGAATGGCAATACTCCACCGACAACCAAACGTGGATGACCAGCACCGGAACCAGCGATACGCTTACCTACACCAACCTCACACAAACCACGCACTACCGCGCCTCCGTGGTTTACAGTACATGCAGCGCCGTGCCCAGTAACGTCATCACCATTACGGTGAATCCGGCATCCGATGCGGGAACCATTACCGGCGTTACCAAGGGTTGCCGCTACACGCACAGCGGCGCACTCATGTTGCAAGGCTACACGGGAGCCATCCAAAACTGGTTAGTGTACGACACGTTAACAAAAGCATGGAATACACCGGGCATTACCGGCAGCCAGTATAACTTCACGAATCTTGCCACCGAAACACAATACAAGGTCGCCGTAAAAAGCGGCGTATGCCCCGCCGACACATCGGCCACCGCCACGGTAAGCGTGTACCTGCTGCCCGAAGTGGACTTCAACGACCCTTCGGACTGTTTGGGCGCTACCATGCAGTTCAACGAAAACGTGCAAAAGGCCTACGAATCGGACAATCAATTATCAACCTATCTTTGGAATTTCGACGATGGCACGACCAGCACGGCACGTTTTCCGCAAAAGACCTACACCAATGCACGGGCCTATCATGTAAGCCTCACGGCTACCACCTCTAAAGGGTGCAGCCGTTCGTTAAGCAAAGTCGTTACGGTGTATCAGAATCCAATTGCCAATTTCAATACCTCCAATGCCTGCTTGGGCGATTCCACTAAGTTCTTAGATGCTTCGACGTCTAACTCCGGCGCTATTGCACAATATAACTGGACGTTCGGCGACATGGAAAGTTCCACGCTGCGAAATCTGGCGCACTACTATGCCGCGGCGCAAACCTACACGGTTGGCCTTACGGTTACTTCGGTGTACGGTTGCAGTCATTACACCTCCAAAAGTATTCAGGTGTTTCATAATCCGGTAGCTGCGTTTACCACCGATTCGGTATGCCTGAACAATGCCACACGGTTTACCAACCTGTCGGCCACCAACGATGGCGTGTTAAGTAAATTTACATGGGCGTTCGGCGATGCCGCCATGTCGGCGCTGCAACACCCTACGCACAGCTATGGAGCGGCCGGTACATTCTCCGCCAAACTAATCGTGGAAACCGACAAAGGCTGCAGCGATTCCGTGGCGCACGAGGTGGTAGTGCATCCCCTGCCTACGGTTGCTTTTGATATTGCCAACGCCTGCGATGGCGTGCCGGTGCGGTTTACTAACCAAACGACTATTTCGAAAGGTGCTATTTCGGATTATCTTTGGAATTTCGGCGACGGTTTTACGGCTGCTGTCGAAAACCCGGAAAGGCTCTATTTCAATGCTGCTTCCTACAACGTGGAACTTTTAGCCACATCAGCCAAAGGCTGTCAAAGCCGTCTGATAAAACAAGCCATTGTATATAAAAATCCTATTGCCGATTTTTCGGTGGATAATGTATGTCTGCATACACCGATTAGCCTTGTCAATAAATCGCGTATCAATAATTCCGAGAACCTCGCTTATCATTGGCAATTGGGCGATGGCGCCACATCGGGCCTCCGCGACTTCCAACATGTGTATGCACAGGCAGGCGGTTATCCCATAAAACTAATAGTCACATCCGATGCGGGACATTGCAAAGATTCGATGACAAGTAACGTTTTAATATATGCACTTCCCAATATATTTGCGGGTAATGATGTAACCGGCAGTTTAGGTTATCCGGTACAGTTGCAGGCCACCGGCGGTGTAAGTTACCACTGGTCGCCGGCCGAAGGGCTTTCGGCTACCCACATTCCCAATCCGTTAGCCACGCCCAAGCAAACCACCGAATATACAGCAGAAGGCATCGACATTAACGGCTGTATCAACACCGATGCCGTTACTGTTTTCATTACAGAGAGCTATCAAATTATCCCGACCAACTTGGTCACACCGGACGGGAACGGTAAAAACGACACCTGGGTAATCACGAATATCGAAAATTATCCGCAAGCGCTGGTAACGGTATTCGACCAGCACGGGAAGGAAATTTTCAGTACGCGCAATTACCAGAACACCTGGGACGGACGTAACAAAAACGGCGATGTGCTGCCCGACGGGACTTATTATTACCTTATTACATTCGATAGCAGCAGCCGTACCTACAAAGGTTCTATCACTATTTTGCGAAACAAATAAAGCCAACCCGACCGAGATATGAAGAAAATAGCATTACTGATCAGTATTTTTGCCGGTCTTTCGATAGGCGCCGCAGCACAACAGATACCGATATTTACTGAATCACAAATCAACCCGTTTTTGCTGAATCCGGCCTATGCCGGGAACAGCGATTACGCCAATGTTTTCCTGCACACACGCAGTCTGTGGGCCGACATGCCCGATGCGCCGCAACAATATTACCTGACCGCCGATGGTGCCCTAAACAACGATAAAGTCGGTTTGGGATTTATGTTGCATACCAACGTGGAGCCCATTATCCGCAATATTGGAGCCTTGTTTACTTATCGCTACAAAGTCAGGATGGGGGAACACCATTTCCTGTCGGGCGGTTTGTCGGGCGGTTTTTTACAAAACAGTCTAGATTTTGATAAGGCGATAGTAGAAAATCCCGAAGAACTGGCCGAATTCCGTGGCAACTGGTCGAAGTTCAATTTCGATTTGAACGCCGGGTTGCTCTATCAATTTAAAGGCTTGGAAATTGGCGTTGTGGCAAAACAACTGACCAATACACCTTACACCTATCAACACACTACCAGCGACAAATCGCTTACCTACCGGCTTATCCGCCATTACGAATTTTCGGCGGCTTACACTTGGCGTTTCAGTGAACGCTTTGCGTTGAGGCCGTTATTTGTCGGACAATCGACCGAAGGGATGCCGTTTAATTTCATGCTCAACGCCTGTGTGAGTTATATGGACAACTTTTGGATCGGAGCGGGCTACCGCTTGCAATCGGCTTACAGCATCATTGCCGGTTTGGTTATTTCCGACCGCTTAGTGCTGGGCTACAATTGTGATATTGCTTCCACTGACTACCGTTCGCAGTTCGGGTTGACCCATGAAATAGCCGTTGGTTTCCGGTTCGGGCGCCAATCGAAAAAAGCGACTCCCCGCGAAAACGTGAACCGGAACAGCGCCGGCCGTTTGCAGGATATTGTGTTGCAACAGGGCGAAGACATCGACCGCCTGAAACAAGCCAACGAGGATTTGAGAAAACGCTTGGATAATCAGGCAACTGCCGGTAAACAGGTTGATTCGCGCAGCGCCGAGCAACAGCAATTGCTGGATATATACACCCGCGACCGTGCGTTTATGGATAGCCTGATAGCCGTTTATAGTGTCGATATGGAAACGGTGACTGACGAAGCGATGCAGGAAAAACAGCACTACATGGTGCTGGGCGCATACTATAAAGTGGCCGATGCCAAAATCTTCCAGAAAATACTGGAACGTGAAGCCGATTTGGAGACCAATATTACGACTTCGGATAACGGCAGGTATTACTTTGTGTATTCCAAAATCGTGACATCACGCAAAGAAGCCAATGCTGAATTCAAACGGCTAACGGATATGGATATTCAAAAGTATATCAACGGTAACCTTTGGATTTATAGTAACGAATAGTAAAACGTGACAATGATAAGTTTTTATCAAAAATACCTGTTTACGGCAGTCGTCATAGTGTGCTCCGGCCTGTTTATGCAAGCGCAGGATGTAGAGCAGGTTGCCAAAGCTAAATGGATGACGGTTACCGGGGGGATGGGTTTAAATGGCTCCGGTTATCACAGCTATGGCATGCAGAACCGGCGCGACCCTTTTGCTTATGCGGTTTCGGCGAACCTGAACTTTAATTTCAAGGGGATTATCGATGCGCCTTTTTCGGCCTATCTGACGTCGCAGAATAAAACATTTAATACGCCCGCTTATAATTTCATCGGAATAAGCCCGCGCTACCGCTGGATTACAGCGCACATCGGGTCGCGCAACATGAATATGTCGCCGTTTACATACGCCGGCACCACTTTTATGGGAGGTGGAATAGAGTTGATGCCGGAAAAATTTATTGTAAAAGGCAAAGCATTTTACGGACGTTTGGTAAAAGCGGTGCCCGTGGGCGATACCTTGTCGCCAAGGATTCAAATGCCCGCTTATGAACGTTGGGGTGGCGCCGGAATGCTTACTATCGGCACGCAAAGCAATAATGTGGACATTATTCTTTTCAAAGGGAAAGACCGCGAGAAATCCATCGGCACGGCAGATAGCACGGTAACCGTGAAGCCCGAAGAAAACATGGTGATTGGGTTGAACACCAAACAGAAAATCGGAGAGCATTTATTTTTAGCGGCGGAATATGCCTTTAGCGCCTACACCCGCGATACGCGTCAGCCGGATGTGGAGTACGACGAATTTACCTACGCCAATAATTTCGGTTTTTTATTTAGTCCCAAGGCATCCAGCACCTATGCACAGGCATTCAGTGTGAAAGCCGACTACCAGGCCGATGCTTTTATGGTGGGCGTGGCGTTTCAACGCATAGACCCGAATTATCAGACCATGGGCGCTTTGTATATGACGAATAATGTACAGGACATTACCGTGAATGCCGCTGCCAAATTTCTGCAAAACAAAATCAACGTGTCGGGTAGTTTAGGTTTTCAACGCAACAATTTGGACAACAAATCCGAGGCCATCGATAAACGTTTTATCAGCAGCTTGAATATTTCTTATTCCATTACCAATGATTTAACCACTTCGTTCAGTTTTTCGAACTATAATACATCTACCGAAGCCGTTCAGATATTAGTGAAGGATTCTATAAAGTATGCGCAAATCAATACGAACCTTGCGCTGAACGCTTCCTATTCCATTTCCGGCGATGTGCTTAAACATTCGATAGACCTTTCGTTGGCCATGCAGAATGCCAACACCATTAATAACGAGTTTACCCAAGTGGAAAGCACCAATAATCAAATGAACGGCATCAATGCCGGCTACCGTTTAGGCTTCGTGGCTACCGATTGGAGCATTGGTGTCAATGCTTCTGCCAACCAGAATAAAATGGCGTCGGGGGACGATTTTACGGGGAGTTCGGGCGTTTCCGTCAGCAAGGCGTTCCTGAAAAAGAAGCTGCAAACAACCGTGGGATTTACTGCCTTGTGGACAAATTCTGATGTGTCGTCCACCAATGTAAACACCACCCGCTTGACATTAAGTTACCGCTTTCTCAAAAAGCACAGCCTGAATTTCAACACCAACTATCTGCACCGCATAGTCAACTCCAATCGCGATGGGCATAAGACCTCCGGGGAATTGATAGTAAACCTTGCTTATAGTTTTGCCTTTTAATCCAACCATCGTATGAACAGAAAAAGCATTGATATATACATGAAAAAAATTGTTGTAATCCTAATTATTTTTTCAGGCATCTTTCGCCTTTCCGCCCAGGAACGCTTAGTGATAAGCAATGCAACGGGCAATGGCCAGCCTTGTGTTTGGATAAAATGGTATGACGAAAAAGTTTTTTATCCGGAAGGAGTGAACATTTACAGAACCACCCAATCTACCGGGCAACGGATAAAACTGAACGAACGTCCCATTAAGAAGGGCGATTATAAAATTCCGGAACAGTTGATGGCCGCCGATACGACCCTTAAACGCTACATTGCCATTGCCAACGAAGTAAAGCCGGCGGATGTGAAAGAATTTGTGTCGGTTTTACTCATCGTAAAAACATTGGAAAGCAATGACTTTTCCAAGTTCTGCGGTATTATGTATGAAGACGTCTCCATTGTGCCGGGTGAAGCATATTCTTATGAACTGTATGAACTAAAATCCGGACAGGAAAAGTTGATTGAAAAATCTTCTTTTCTGCAAGCAGCATCTTTTACGCCCATGAATGCACCTCAAAAGTTGGAAGTAGAAGCGGGCGACAGTGAAGTATCCATACGCTGGTTGCCCGAAGCAAGGCGCTATTGGGGCATTAATATATACCGGAAAAAAGCAGGCGAAAATGATTTTTCATTGGCTAACAAACGGCCGATAATGCTTTCGGAAGTGCCTAAAGAGGACGGGAGTACGGGCTATCCCGATGTGTTTTTCATAGAGGGCGATTTACAGAATGGAGTGGATTACACCTACAAAATTCAAGGCTTGGACTACTTTGCACGCCCCACCGTGTTCTCGGAAGAAATAACAGTAACACCGAGAGACAAAACGCCGCCTACTGCCCCGAATGCGGTACGCGCCGAAGTCGGTTTGCTGGATATTACCCTTGTGTGGTTGCACAACTATCCCAGCAACGATATGAAAGGCTATAATATATATCGGCAAAAAGGACGGAAAGGCGAAAATATACAAATCAATAAAACACTTTTACCTGTTACACAAAAAACGTACTACGATACTGTTCCGGAACCGGGAGTATTTGTTTATCGGGTGGCCGCAGTGGACTCATCGGGTAATGAAGGCATCTCCTTCTCGGCTGTCGGCGAAGTGCTGGATATTTTTCCACCGGCTAAGCCTACCGGCTTACAGGTAGCGGCCGATACCGGGCGATTTATTCTGACATGGAATCCCAATACGGAAAAAGATTTGGCGGGTTACCGTGTCTATCGCACGGTAGGCAATAACCGCGACAATAATTATGTGTTGTTGAATGCAAAGCCTATGAATACAAACCAATTTATAGACAGTTTGCCGAAAAATGCCAAGAACTTTTTCTTCTACAAAGTGGCAGCGATGGATTCAGCTTACAATATGAGCGAATATTCAGACCCGCGCAGCAGTCGTATGCCCGATGTGATAGCGCCCCGCGAACCGTTTATTATCGGTGTCACACAAGAGACTAAAGCGCTTCGCATAGACTGGTTGGACAATGCCGAAAGCGACCTGATGGGCTATGATATTTACCGTTACCAATCAAAGGATTCTTTAAAAACGCTTAAACGATTGAATACGTCGCTTATTAAAGCGGGAATGCACCTTTTTACCGACTATTTCATCGAGTATAATACGGACTACCGTTATTATCTTACAGCAGTGGATTCAAGCGGTAATGTTTCACTACCCTCTGTTCCTTTCGATGGAAAATTTATTGCCGACGAAGTATGTCCGGTGGAGGTAGCTAAACTCAAAGCATCGGTAAAGAAAAACGGGGATATCTCCTTATCGTGGAAAGTGGAAACAAAACGCGATGAAGGTTATTCCGGTTGCGTGGTGTACCGGAAAGTACCGCAAACAAATACGTACAAAGCGCTGTCAACGCTTTCCGAGGCAACAAAGTACAGTGATAAATTTGATGCGGAAAATAACGTTTACTACTATCAAGTACGGGCGTATGGACAAAATGGCTGCGTAGTAAAATCGGAAGAGATAGAAGTGCGGAAAAGAGAGAAGTAAACGCGAAAACAATAGAGAAGCAAGGCTGGTCAAAAAGATGAATAGCCTTGCTTTATTTTTTATAAAATAAAATATGTTGATTTTATTACGAAAGACTAAACGTTACCGGCCACGTCACCTGGTTTCCGAAACCGTCGTCAAACGTGAATAGTAATTCGTGTTTGCCGATGCTGGAATTAGACCTGAACTTTAAATTAAGTTTGCCATTATCAGGAATGGAATATAAATAATCTTTTACCAACACATTCCCCAGAGCATCCGACACGACGGTATAGAAATTTCCTCCGGTAAACTTGAATTTAAAATGATTGGCTTCGTATTGTTGAATACCTTCTATGGTAAAGTTCATCTCCACCGTTTCGTAAAATTTAATAGCCTTTTGAGAAAACGGAAGTGAAACGGTATAATACGGATAAGGGGTAGGCGTAAATTCAATAGTGTAATTTGCTGTATTTCCCAAGGTGTCTGCAAATAGAAAATCCAACTTCTGATAAGTCTGACAATGCGAGCGGTATTGTAATTTCAGAATGTGACCATCAGGGATATTGACCTCAATCCCAAGAAAAACATTTTTAATCCTCTCGGCGGTTACATTATTTTCGCGTAGTTGCAAATCGTAATAGACCCGGTAGATGTTTGCATTGATTTCATCCAACAGGCGATTGTTAGTAGCGGCCTCTTTTCCGGTTGCCCTTCCGGTTTTTGCATCCCATAAATCGGGTAAGATAGAAGATTTGGTACTAAAGCGGGTGGCTAATCCGTCCACTGTAATTCGGCACCAAATGGGAGCTGTGCCGTCTAATTTCTGTTTGTCCCTTTTCAAGTAGAAAAGAATTCTGAAAGTGCTCTTCATAAACTCATTTTTTAATGTTACAAAATTAATTTCAAATAATTAAAAATGAGCTATATATGCTATCCCAATTTTGGACACCAAACTGCCAATTTCGGACAAACTGTACCCCCTGACAAATTTTTAAAAAGGGGTACAGTTTGGGGTTGTGAAGGTGGCTTTTTTTGACTTTTTCATGTCTTAAAGCCCTGCCAGCGTAAATGTAACAAACCCCACAAAATTCAATGAATTTGTGGGGTTTGTCTCTGCTTTGGGAACCTTTTTTCTTGGCTCCTGGCGGTGAGGGCGAGATTCGAACTCGCGGTACAGTTTCCCGTACGTCAGTTTAGCAAACTGGTGGTTTCAGCCACTCACCCACCTCACCAAAATTTGAGCGTGCAAAGATAGTCAAAATTTCGAACCCTCAAAACACGCTACACTGTCCGTTATTTTTGCGGCGGTTTCGCAATATTTTCGCGCATATCGGTATCGGCTTGAATATTGCGCATCTTGTAGTAATCCATAATTCCCAAGTTGCCGCTGCGGAATGCTTCGGCCATGGCCAACGGAATTTGCGCTTCGGCTTCAATCACTTTTGCGCGGGCTTCTTGTGCCTTTGCTTTCATTTCCTGTTCCAATGCCACGGCCATCGCACGCTTTTCTTCGGCGCGGGCCTGCGCAATATTTTTGTCGGCATTGGCTTGGTCCATTTGCAATACGGCGCCGATGTTGCGTCCGATATCGATATCGGCAATATCGATGGAAAGAATTTCGAAGGCCGTTCCGGCATCCAAGCCTTTATTGAGCACCACGCGCGAGATAGAATCGGGATTTTCCAATACAATTTTGTGCGAATCGGCCGAACCGATACTCGACACAATTCCTTCGCCCACGCGGGCCAATACCGTTTCTTCGCCGGCGCCCCCCACCAATTGTTTGATATTGGCGCGTACCGTTACGCGAGCTTTGGCTATAAGCTGAATACCATCTTTGGCCACAGCCGTTACCGGCGGAGTATTAATCACGCGAGGGTTTACCGACATTTGCACGGCCTCGAACACGTCGCGGCCGGCCAAGTCGATAGCGGCGGCCATTTTAAAATCAAGCGGAATGTTGGCTTTATCGGCCGAAATGAGTGCGTTCACCACTTTCGCCACGTTGCCTTTTGCCAAATAGTGTGCTTCCAATGCATTGGCATCTAATGTCAAGCCGGCTTTGGTTCCGGTAATCATGGCCATTACAATAGTGCTGGGCGGCACTTTCCGCCAACGCATGAGTACTAATTGCAACAAAGAGATACGAACGCCCGATATCAGCGCCTGAAACCATAGCGTGATGGGGAAAAAATACATTAAAATAAAAAAGCCGACCAGCGCAATGGCTGCCCAAACTAAAATTGCGGTAAGTCCATCCATAATATTATTTTTTTGAAATTTTTCTTGTGTGTACAGATTTTCAAAGGTAGCAATTTCTCCGGATGTACACAATTATTCTCCCTAAATGTATAGCGGGTAATTTAATTCAATAATCAGGAATCATAGATTCCCGGATTCCGAGGCTGTTCAAAAAGCAATTTCAACCACTAAGGAAACGAAGCCCGCCTGAACGAATGCATTCGGGCAGACAGCGCTAAGGTTCACAAAGAGAGAGGCCTTGTTTTTCAAAATTTTGCGTCCCTTCGTGAAGATCCTTAGCCCGTTCCTTTTTAGATTTTACTTATTATCCAGCGTAATAGTGGTTTTTATTTCCATCGGGACTTGCATGCCTTGCATTTCCATAGTCCCTTTTATAGCTTGCTCCATATTGCCAGCAACAGGCCAACCGGTACGTGCATCGATAGTGTTGGTGCCGGTTTGCGTACCTTTCATGTTCACCATGGCAACCAGTCCCTGTACTTCCATGCCTTGCTCCTCCACGGTAATGGTCGAAGCAATGTCGAGCACCACTGTTTCTGCAGAAATGCTTTTCACGGTATATGTTGTTTCCATATCCATATTCATGGTCGTTTTTACAGTGCCTTTTTGTGTCCACGAGTCGCCCACTGCCAATGCCTTTTCGGGATATACACAGGTAATTTGCTTATATTGATTGATGAAAGCCTCGTCGCTGAATTGCTGTGCGATAGTAGCCTTTATTTGCTCCATATCGCCGGGATCTACCTCTGCCGTCATTTGGTCCACCAGCGCACTCAAGCCCGTAGCCCGAAGGGGTTCTCCCCGTTTACTGATTTCCAAGGTAAACGGCGCATTGGTCATCGATTTCAGTAAGGCCGACAGCTGCTCCATCCCGGCCGAGACCGGTGCATTTTCATCCGAGCTGTAACCCACGGAGCCCATGCCCGGAATCTCGGTATTCATAGCCATTTTGGTATAAGCCGTGGACAGCACATAGCCGTCGGGCTTCACTTCGGCCACCGTCGAAGCCATGCCGAACTCCATCTGCATTTTAATTTCCATGTTTTGTCCCATCATCGACAGTTTTTGTAGCATCTCCATTTTGATGTTTTGCCGGTACGTTTCTCCTTCCGTGAGCTTGTATTCCAGTTTTTGGGATTGTTGGCCGCAGGCAGCGCATACCAATAGGGCTGCCGCAAGAAGTAAATTCAATTTTTTCATAGTTTTAATGTTTATTTGAAACGCAAAGGTAATATTTTTCAATAAATTTTGCCAAATCGTCAAAACTGTTAAAGTAAATGGTTATCCGCAAAATGTCCTAAACAATTCCGCAGGCCTTATCGCTTGGTAGAAATAGAGGCAATTCTAACACGGCATCCCGTATTTAAGGATATCTTCAAAATTAGTTTAATCACGAAGTGATTGTATTTTTATAACCGTAGATAAGCGAAGCGTAGCCTACGGAGGAGGCATATCTACACGCTCTTCCCAGCTGCGTCTGAATTATGGAAATGAGATGTATCACTGCTTCGCAGGGCCGGTAGTGTGGGTTTACTTATCCCTCGGGTTGCGCTTCGCAAACTTAAGGTTATTCAAATTTAGTCGCTTTGCGGTTTATCGAGAGGGAAAATATCCATTAACATAAACCATTTGTTATGATATATTTACAATGAATGATATGCTATTTGCAACATTTTGTTAAAAACAAGAAGACGGCTATTTGGCAGATTCATCAATTTTTCATGTATATTTGCCGCGTTTTAACTAACAACATTAACTAAAACACATATTAATTATGAAAAAATTTGTATTGATTTTGATGGCCGTAGCCCTCACTGCAGGCGTAGCCATGGCACAACCCAAATTCGGCGTAAAAGCAGGTCTTAACTTGTCGCAAATTTCTAAGGATTCGGATATAGATGGCGATGAAGCCTCTAAAATGCTACCCGGGTTATTCGTAA
Source organism: Bacteroidales bacterium (assembly GCA_031551045.1). Taxonomy (GTDB): domain Bacteria; phylum Bacteroidota; class Bacteroidia; order Bacteroidales; family UBA932; genus JAVBOD01. Next base: position 4,903 of record JAVBOD010000115.1, on the reverse strand, counting down.
GCGGCCATGTTAACTTTGGCTTCGGAGAATTTTTCGGTTTCCAACCTGAAGTAATGTTCTCCATGCAAGGTGGAAAACAATCTGAATCTGGCACAGAAATGGGTATGTCTTATGACTTAACATCTAAAATGAAACTTAACTATATTAATGTTCCTTTATTATTTGAAGTGAAACCCATCACTAACTTCAGTTTATTTGTTGGTCCTCAGATAGGCATTAACATCTCTAAATCACTAGATGCAAGCGGGACTATAGCCGGTATAGAAATTCCCTCTGACCTAATAAATGAATACATAGGAGGTGCTATAGAAACCAAAACCATTGATTTTGCTGCAGTGGTAGGAGTGCAATACGCTATCATGAACCACTTTCTGATTAGCGCTCGCTATAACCTCGGATTCACTCCCGCTCTAGATTATGAAGGCGTAAAAGGAAGTGCAAACCGCGTTATTCAAATAGGTATTGGCTGGCAATTCTAAAATAAGATAATGTTAAAAATCAGGAAAGCATCAAAATTTTTGATGCTTTTTTTGTGAATATTATTTTTCACACTATCTTTGCAGAAGTTTAACCTTAATTTCAACTAAACAACATTAATTATGAAAAAACTAGTATTCGCAGCAGTAATGCTTTGTGGCCTTGTTTTGTCGGCCCGTGCACAAGAATTTAAACCTTTCCGGGTGGATCTCGGCGCCGGTTATGCCCTGCCTTTTAGTGACGGAGCAAAGGGCGGTGCCTTATTTTATTTGGAACCCAAGTATGCCGTCATGGATCAAATTTCCGTAGGATTCCGTTGGGAAGGTTCTTTAATGGCAAGCGTTGCTCCCGATGGAAGCAAAGGCGATGCCAAGTTAAGTTCAGCCTATATGGCCACCGGTGATTATTTTCTCAACAACAACAGCTTTAGACCTTTTGCCGGAGTGGGCTTGGGAGCTTATTCCATTGCCGGAGCAAGTGCTAGTATTACGATAGGCGACGCTACAGCAGAAAGTTCTGTTGATGCTAAAACCAATTTCGGGTTCATGATTCGTGCCGGTTTTGATATATCACATTTCAGATTTACAGTATCGTACAATAATGCGGGCAAGGTAGGTGACGAAACGCACCATTTCCTTGGTATTTCCGTAGGCGCTTTCTTCGGCGGCGGAAACCGGTAAATCAAAGATGCATTTATAGCACTAAAAGCTGCCTGTAGAGGCAGCTTTTTTTTGTTTTAATGTCATTAGGTTAAGGCTAAAATCCTTGTGAGCATTAGCATCGGGCGTTGCCCGATGAAGAAAGAACGGTGTTAATATGCAATTTTGTTGATCAATTATATTTCACCTGAAGCGGCATTGCCATTGCCGGCGAACACAAAATTTTTGCTACAGCGCTTTTTGGTAGCACCGGCGGCGGATATGCTGGCGGCCGTTGTATTTTTCCCACACTTTCGAGGCCATGTTGGTTTCCAGTTGCTGGGTACTCACACCTAAACGAGCGCCGCGCTCAATATAGGTTTTATTCAGTGCGTTGTGGTACAGTGCGTGGATGCCTTTGTTCTGCCAGTCGGGGTGCACGCCGTTGAAATAAAGGTCGATGATTTCGTAGTTTTTCAGCGCTTTCAACAAATGATACCACCCGAACGGGAACATTTTTCCTTTAGCTTTCTGAAAAGCTTTGGTAAACGAGGGCATGCTAAGGGCAAAGCCCACCACATTATCGTCTTTATCGGTCACCAAACTCATTAAATCGGGGCGCAGCAACGGGAAATATTTTTTGGTCTGGTAGTCGATTTCCTCGTCGGTGAGCGGCACAAAGTTGTAAATGTCTTTGAACGATTCGTTCAGCGCATAAAAGAATTTATGGGCGTAGGGCAACACTTCTTTGTTTTTCTTGAACTCTTTAAGCGTTACATTGTATTTCTTACAAATAATGTTACTGATACGCTCCACCGAATCGGGCACCGGCTGCGAGGCGTTCATTTCATATTGTATCCAATCGACTTCTTTGGCGAAGCCTAATTTTTCAAGCATCTCGGGATAATAGGCAAAATTGTAAACGCCGGCAATCGGAATCGATTCTTCGAATCCTTCGATCAACATGCCTTGCTTGTCCATATTCGAAAATCCGGAAGGGCCGTGAATGCTGGCCATTCCATTGGTACGCCCCCACTCTGCCACGGTGTCAAGCAACGCTTTTGCAACATCTGCATCGTTCACAAAATCAATCCACCCGAAGCGCACCCGCTGTTGATGCCAGTGTTCGTTACATTTCCGGTTGATGATACCGGCCACGCGTCCTACGATTTTTCCATCGCGAAAAGCTAACCAAAGTTTGTAATCGCAAAATTTTGCCGTGGGATTGTTGGTAAAATCTTCTATCTCGCCATTTTCAAGAGCGGGTACATAGTACGGACATCCTTTGTAGAGTTTACGCGGGAAACGTACGAATTTCTTAAGGTCTTTTTTTGTTTTTACTTCTTGAATCGCTATCATTTTACCTTTGTACCTTTTGTTCTTTTTACCTTTTCAGTGGCGAATCCGGCTCCTTGGCCATCACTTTATAACTCATCCTGTCCACAAAGCGCGGGAAAAATTTATTGAGCCACACGGTGGCTTTTCCTTGCAGCGTGAGCACCATTTGCGATTTGCGTTTGCGCACGCCTTTTATCATATAATCGGCTACTTTTTCCGCCGTCATCATTTTTTCTTCGTTGCGCGGCGTTTCGCTTTGCGCCGAACCGTCGGCGGTAAGCGCCGTCTTGCGAATGTTCGAAGCGGTAAATCCGGGAGCTATTATCATCACGTGCAAACCATCGTGTAAATGTTCTATGCGCAAGGTATCTAAAAAGCCATACATCGCAAATTTCGAAGCCGAATAACCGGTACGCGCCGGAAGCCCTTTAAATCCGGCGATAGACGACACGCCTATCACCGAGCCTTTTGCTTTCAATAGATAAGGCAATGCATATTGGGTGCAGTAAACCGTTCCCCAGAAATTTACATCCATCAAACGCCGCAAAACAGCTACATCCAAATCGCGGAAAACGGCCCGCATGGAAACGCCGGCATTGTTGACCAACACATCGATTCCGCCGAAGCGTGCAACGGTTTTTTCAATTAATTTCCGGCAGTCCGTTTCTTGCGACACGTCGGTTTGCACCGACAGCACTTCGGCTCCGGCAGCGATTAATTCCGCTTCCGTAGCTTGCAATTTGTCCAGCGAGCGGGCAGCCATTACCACTTTGCAGCCCTGCGCGGCAAAGGCTTTGGCGCAAGCCAGGCCAATACCCGACGAAGCGCCGGTGATGATAACGGTTTTATTTTTTAAGTCGGTCATTTGTTGTTCGCATTGCCGTCTGCTTTAGCTGACGGAATTTATGGCAATTTCAAAAATGCGCGCAGAGCAATATTTTATTGATGGTAAAAGTTTATCCTGCGCGCAGTAATCATAGGATTTTTATTTCTCCGTCAGCTAAAGCAGACGGCAATATAGATTCTTCACTTCGCCCGACCGACCGAGTCATTAGGGCAGGTTCAGAATGACAAGGCGCAACACTCATCGTTCATAACTCCTCATTATAAAACTACTTCTCCGTCATGTCTTGCACTTTATCTCCGGCTTGGTAAACGCCGGCTTCCAGCTTTTTCTTGATTTCGGTAAAGGCGTCCAGCGTATAATTTACGTCGTCCAAGGTGTGCACAGCCGTAGGAATAATACGGTACATAATCACCCCGCGCGGCACTACAGGATAGACTACGATGGAACAAAATATTTTGTAGTTTTCACGCAAATCGATTACTACATTGGTAGCTTCGCCTACGGTTCCTTTCATCAATATGGGCGTCACACAAGAGTTGGTAGTGCCGATATCGAATCCGCGCTCTTTCAAGCCGCTTTGCACGGCATGCACGATTTTCCAAAGATTGTCGCGCAGTTCCGGCATGGTGCGAATCATTTCCAAGCGTTTCAAACAACCTTCGACAATGGCGTTGGGCAACGATTTGGCATAGATTTGCGAACGCATGTTGTAGCGCAGGAAGTTGATAATATCTTTCGGGCCGGCGATGAATCCGCCGATGATGGCCATCGATTTGGCATACGCGCCGAAATATAAATCCACTTCGTCCATCACGTTGAAGTGCTCGGAAGTGCCGGCTCCCGTGGCGCCCATGGTGCCGAATCCGTGGGCATCGTCAATCAAAATACGGAATTTATATTTTTTCTTGAGGGCGCAGATTTCGTCCAGTTTGCCCAGGTTGCCCGACATGCCGTACACGCCTTCGGTAATCAGCAGGATGCCGCCGCCGGTTTCCGCTACCATTTTGGCAGCGCGTTCCAGCGCCTTGTCGCATTTTTCCATATCGTTGTGCGGATACACGATGCGCTTGCCGATATGCAGGCGCATACCGTCCATGATACAGGCGTGGGCGTCGGAGTCATACACAATCACGTCGTGGCGGGTTACCAGCGAATCGATAATAGAAAACATTCCCTGATAGCCGAAGTTCAACAGATAGGCGTCTTCTTTCTTTTCGAAATCGGCTAATTCGCGTTCCAAGCGTTCGTGCAAAGCCGTTTGGCCGGACATCATGCGGGCGCCCATCGGCGAGCCCAGGCCCCAGCGTGCGGCCGCTTCGGCATCGGCTTTGCGCACTTCGGGATGATTGGCCAGTCCCAAATAGTTGTTCAAACTCCAGTTGAGCATTTCTTTGCCACGGAATTTCATGCGTGGGCCTATTTCGCCCTCTAATTTCGGGAACATAAAATAGCCGTGCGCTTGTTTGCGGTATTGCCCCAACGGGCCGCCTTCGTCCTGTTGAATTCTTTCAAAAATATCCACGATAATAGTAGTTTTTAAGTTAAAAAATCAAATAATCTTACAAATTTAAGGATTTAATGCCATCGAACAAAATATTCTTTT
>JAVBOD010000112.1:0-9064 GCA_031551045.1 Bacteroidales bacterium | reverse complement strand
CGCTTCCTGCAATCGTTTAAGCCCTTTTTCGGCTGCTTGCAGCGCTTCGTTGCTGAAGTCAAGCGTGCTGCGGTAATGTGCTTGGAGAATAAAGAAACGAATGGTCATCGGGCTGTAGGCCTGTGCCAATAGTTTATGTTTTCCGGTAAATAATTCCTCCAGTGTAATGAAATTTCCCAGCGATTTTCCCATCTTCTGCCCGTTGATGGTAATCATGTTATTGTGCATCCAGTAGCGCACGGTTTCGTGCCCGTCGGCTGCTACATTTTGGGCCATTTCACATTCGTGGTGCGGGAACATCAGATCCATGCCGCCGCCGTGAATATCGAACGTTTCGCCTAAATATTTTGTACTCATGGCCGAGCATTCGAGGTGCCATCCGGGAAATCCTTCGCTCCAGGGCGAAGGCCAATGCATCAGGTGTTCCGGCGACGCTTTTTTCCATAGAGCAAAATCGAAGGGGTTGCGCTTGTCGCTTTGTCCGTCGAGTGTGCGTGTGTTCGCCATCAAATCGTCGAGCACACGCCCCGACAATTTTCCGTAAGGATATTTTTCGTTGTATTTTTTTACATCAAAATAAACCGATCCGTTTACTTCGTAAGCATAGCCGTTTTCCAGAATTTTTTTGATTAGTTCGATTTGCTCAATAATGTGTCCCGAAGCGCTGGGCTCGATACTTGGGGGTAACACATTTAGTTGACGCATGAAGTCATGATAACGGTTGGTGTAATATTGTACTACTTCCATCGGCTCCAGTTCTTCGAGCCGCGCTTTCTTTGCAATTTTGTCTTCGCCCGCATCGGCATCATTTTCCAGATGTCCCACATCGGTAATGTTCCGCACATAACGTACTTTGTATTTCAAATGATAACGTAAGTAGCGCGTCAACACATCAAAAGTAATCGCCGGACGGGCATGCCCTAAATGCGGATCGCCATACACCGTGGGGCCGCATACGTACAGGCCGATGTGGCCTTCTACCAAAGGCGTGAGTATTTCTTTTTGCCGTGAAAGAGTGTTATATATTTCCATAAAGAATAAATCTTTACAAAAGTAAGATTTTATTCCGATATTTTTGCATTGCACAAACAAAAACAGCCAACCAAAAGTCGGCTGTTTTTCCAAAAAAAAGCAGCTTATTATTTTTACAGATTAATTCTCAATCCGGCGCTTCCTCCTATCCACGTTTCATATTTGGTATGGGGATTGTAGAGGCTCCAAATGGTGTAAGGCGTTTTTACCTGTAGTTTATTGTCGGCGGTATTATCGGCAATGTAAAGGTTCAGCGCGGGGCCGGCAAATAATTTCATGCGGTTGCCGAGTTGAAAGTAGAACAAGGGGCGCACTTGTGCCAGCGAATTGAAAGAAGACGTAGAAAAACGCTCGTCGGCTAAAGTGTAATACATCCCTTCGAGGTTTATACCGGCATTTTTACCGAATTTCCAAGTAGTTCCCAAACCAAATCCGAATGACCAGGCAATATCGTTATTAAAGTTGTAACCTAATGATAAAATGCTGTACAGCTTTTCCGTTCCGGAGCGAAAAGCCACTTGTGCATGGATAAACTCGCCGGCCGAGGCTTCCAGTTCGAACAGCCCGCCTTTTTTAGCAATATTCACCACGCCCAGCATGCCGCCATCGGCCGTGTCGCGGATGTTCACGATGCCTAATTGGAAGCCTCCCCTTTTAGTAATATTTACGATACCGGCAATTTGTGTCGCCATCGAATCGGCCATGTTGGCCACTCCCGCGATTTGCACGCCGGCATTGCCGCTTCCCGACATATTCGCAATTCCGCCAAATTGCAGCATGCCCTGTTCGGCATTCACATTAGCGATGCCTGCAAACTGACAAGCTCCGGAAGCCGATTGTGCGGTATTCAGTAAGCCGGCAAACTGTACGCCTGTTATTTTGCCGGTCGATAAATTCGCTAATCCTGCAAATTGAGCGCCGCTTACATTTTCTTTAGTGAGGTTCAGTAATCCGCCGAATTGAGCGCCACTCATGGCATTATAATTAATGTTGTAGAGCGATGCAAATTCCGCCCCCTTCACACCGCCGGTCAATCCGCCCAGCACGTTCAGCGAAAACGCATAAGTATTATTCGAACTGTTTTTTCCATCCGTACCCAGGGGATAAATAAACGTAACTTGTCCGATTTTTGTACCGGATGTTTGTGTTGCATCGTTTGTCTGTGCCGCCACCGGAATAGATGCGCCGGCAACGCTGGCCAGCATAAGTGTAAATAATTGTTTTTTCATTGTCTCAATAGTATTTGAATTTATACTGCTATGACAAACAACGAATGGTTCTCCACTATTCACCGGTGTAATTTTTTTTATAGGATAGGCGGAATAATCATGTAATGATGAATTTGAAAAGCTTGTCGCGGTAATTTTTGTTTGTTGAATCGGAATCTTTTGTGCCGGAAAATCCGGAATTTTCTTATTAGAAGAAACCATTCCATCTTCTGCCGCAAAAAGGATAATGTATCGGCCGTTGGCTTTGAACGAAATGCCCGGCGGTAATAGTTGCGGAAGCATGTTCTCTAATGCTTTCCCGTCAATACATGCCGAGCGTTTTTGCTGCACATCCACTTGTTGTGGATTGTAAGAAAAAACAGCGCCGGTTTGTGCATTTATAAGAGCGAAAATTTCTGATAAGCTTGTTTTTTCGACATGAATATTTACGCCCTTTTTCAATATTTCGTCCTGAGCAAAACTATGCAAGGGACAACACAATAACCATACTATAACAATGCGTGTTTTCACCCTGCTATTTCTTCTTGGCCGATAAAATATATTCGCCGTTTTCGTATGTTACATCAAGCGACAAGGTTTCGGCAATAATGTCCAACACCCGGCCGATGGGCTCTTCTTTAAACGCCACGCTTATACGTAAGTTGTGAAGGCTTTCGCCGTTCAACACAATAGGGATATTGTAGTATTGGCTTAACTGCGCCACCGCTTCGGGCAACGAGGCGGCTTCGAACACCAGCTTCCATTCCTGTTGCATTTTTTTGAATTGCCGGATGTTTCTTTCATAAAGCCCCGTCTCGCCGGCAAGCAGCGTCAGGCCTTTGTCGGAAGCGGTGTAAAATGACACCGTTCCGCTTTCCACCTTCACGGTAACATGCTCGCTGTCCGTGTCGCCCTCCACCGTGAATACCGTGCCGATATCTTCAATGCATACTTCTCCTACAACCACTTTTAGCGCGGTATTGCTGTGATGTTTCACCTCGAAAGTTGCTTTTCCGTTCAGATAAATATCACGGTTGTGCAGGCCGTAACCGGCGGCATAGGTAATGGAGCTGTTCGTGTCTAAACACACCACCGTGCTGTCGGCCAATATTTTTTGAACGACTTCGGAGGTGCTGGCTAAGGTAATAGAGCCCGGTGTTTCGTTTCGTTGATAAAGAAAAATGCCGAGGCTCACAAACAGTATTATCGCGGCTGCTGCGGTGATCCAATAGTTCCTGTAACGGCGAACTTTCGGAATTGTTTTTTGCGAAGCGCCGGAAATATGTTGCCGGAATTTCTCCAAAGCCTTTGTCGTGTCGGGTTTTTGCGCGTGTCGGATTGGGCGCGATTTTTCGTACAACAGCGTCAATCGGTCGAAATAGGCCTGATGCGTATCCGAAAGCGACAACCAATCGTCCAATACTTTTTGTTCGGTATCCGACAACTCGCCTGCAAAATGCTTGCCCAGTAAAACGTCTATATCCGGATTTATTTCCATGTTGAGAAAATCATTAAAAATAGTACCGCCGGTAAAAAATCTTTCAACTCGTTGCGCAATAATCGCAAGGCTTTGGCCATGTGGTTTTCTACTGTATTCGCCGAAATTTGCAATTGCTCCGCAATTTCGGCATAACTCAATTGTTGCATACGGCTCATCTCAAATACTTCCCTGCATTTCGGCGGAAGTGTTTGAATAGCTTCGGCTACAGCTTTTTCCAACTCGCCGTATTGCAGCTGCCACGCTGCATTTTCTTCGGTATCGGGCTTGGCGTATCGATACTGCTCGTGATGTCCGGCACGCATTTTTGTGTGCTTGATACGGTTTATGCAAGCGTTGTGAACGGCACGGTACAAATAAGATTTTATCGAAAGATTTATACGCGTTTCCTCCCGTTTGTCCCACAAATTGCAAAACATTTTCTGCACCGATTCTTCCGCCTCGTCCATATCGCGAAGGATGCTGCAAGCATAACGGCACAGCGGCTCGTACCATTCGACGAATAGTTGTTCGTATGCTTCGCGGCTTCCTTCACACAAGGCACCTACAATAATATGTTCATCCCTTTTCACCGGAAAATTCTACTGTGCGCAGGTATGAAATATTACTACTATGATTAAGACAACTGAGAGGAGAAGTACCACTACTGCGTTATATCACTTGCAAATCTATACCCAGCGCGAGCAACGTTAAGATGATGATTCCCACCAAAATACGATAATATCCGAACCATTTGAAACCATGCTTGGTCAAGAAATTGATGAAGAATTTAATGGCCAGCATCGCTACAATAAACGAAACTACATTCCCTATCAATAAAGTGGACAGGTTCGAATCTTCAAGCAATACCTTGTAGTCTTTAATCAACTTGTAGCCCGATGCGGCTGCCATAGTGGGAACGGCCAAAAAAAATGAAAATTCGGCGGCGTTTTTCCGCGTTAATTTTTGTGACATGCCGCCTACAATAGTCGCCATGGAACGCGATACGCCCGGAATCATGGCAATACATTGGAACAGCCCTATTTTAAACGCTTTTGGGTAGGTCACCTCCTGATTTTCCGCCGGCTTGTTGAACCATTTATCGACAAAGAGCATTACCACGCCGCCGATAAGCAGCATAATAGCTACGACTAATACGTTTTCCAGTAGTAAATCGATATAATCTCCCAATAAAAACCCGATGACCGCCGCCGGCAGGAACGCCACCAGCAACTTCCAATAGAAATTCATGGTTTGAAAAAAGCGATTCCAGTATAAAACGACGACCGATAAAATAGCCCCAAACTGAATGTTGATGGTAAATGCTTTGATAAAAGGCGTACTTTCCATGCCCAACAAGTGCTGAGCTATAATCATGTGACCGGTGGACGAGATAGGGAGAAATTCCGTAATTCCTTCCACAATCGCCATGATAATCGTTTCGAATAAATCCATGTAATTACTCGGCTTTCGGTTTTTTCATGATGGCATATATCTCGAACACCAAGCCGGCTACAATAATGAAAGGCGCCAACGTGATGCGGCGGAAACTGAACAGCTTGTCGCCATCGAATACCCGCGGATCGTCGGTGCCGCCGCCAATCATCAGTAAAAATCCGAGCACCATAATGCCAAAGCCAATGGCAATGAGCGTGTAATTTTTTTTGCCGATAGCAAAAGCTTTGTTGTTTACAGTAGATTCTGCTTGTTTTTTCGGGTTAGGCTGAACTTTTTTCGACATAATATGTTTTTAATTTTAATAATACAACGTTCCCGTATCCAAACGCACATAGCGCCGTACGGCAAAATAGGTGGATACAAAACTGATGAGCATCCCCAATGCTAATACCGCTACAAACAAGGCGCCCACCATGGTCAGGTTGATGAACCCGAGCATATCGGAAAATTCGTTTTGCAGCAAATATAGCACACCGCTTAATAGCAATACGGCAATGGTTCCGGAGACGAGTCCTTGCAATAGGCTTCGTATAAGAAAAGGCCTTGCAATAAAACTATGAGTAGCGCCCACCAACCGCATCGTATTAATTATAAACCGCTTTGCATATACGCTTAACCGGATGGTATTGTTGATTAAAACTAATGCAATGAAAAGCAGCAGGGCTACAAAGAATAACATTACGATGCCGATTTTATTAATATTCTCGTTTACCAATTCGATCAATGATTTCTGGTAAGAAACTTCCCGGACAAATTCCATCTCCTGCAAGCGCTTTTCAATGGTAGCCACGCTGTCGTTGCTGGAATAGGCTGCTTTGAGCTTCACCTCAATAGAATAGGGTAAGGGATTGTAATTAAAAGCGTCCATAAATTCTGCGCCGAGCATCTCTTTCATTTCTTCAGCAGCTTGTTCTTTCGAAATATAATTTGTTTCGCGGACAAAAGGAGCGGCATCCAGTTGTTTGCGGACATAAGCCGCATCGGCTTCTGTGGCGTTCTCGTTAAGAATAATGGCTAAGCTTAAATTTTCTTGAAAGAATAACGATAAGCGCTTGGCATTAAGCAACAGCGCGCCTCCCAAGCCCACTAAAAACAACACCAAAGCAATGCTGATAATAGATGAAAGATAAGAATTGGCGACCCTTCTATTTGCTATCTGTTGTTCTCGTTTTGCCATAAAAGATTTTAAAAATGTGCGTCAAAGGTAGTAATAATCAAAGGCATTACAAAATGTTTAATGATAGTTTATGGAAGTATATACGATAAGAGATAGCGGAATAAACATAAATTTAAGGAAGGGCATGATATTCTCTTAGCAGGGTAATGAGGTTGTTTTAAATATTGATTATGAATGAAGTACAAAAAATACCATCACACATTTGTGGGATATGAAAGATTTTATATATTTTTGTAAAATATTTTCGCTTATTTGAGGCCTTAAAAATTGATGGACCCTATCCGCATATTATATGTGAGTTCTGAAATTACGCCCTATGTTCCCGACTCGGCCGTAGCGACGATGAGTCGTTATTTGTCGCAAGGGATACAGGAAAAAGGACGTGAAATCCGTTCGTTTATGCCGCGTTACGGCTGTATTAACGAGCGACGGAACCAATTACATGAAGTGATTCGCTTGTCGGGCATGAATCTTATTATTGATGACACAGATCATCCGCTGATTATTAAAGTGGCGTCTATTCCCCAAGTACGCATGCAGGTTTACTTTATTGACAACGAGGATTATTTCCAACGGAAAACCATTCTTCACGATGCATCGGGGAACTTGGAGGCAGATAATGAAGAACGTTCGGTATTCTTTATTCGCGGGGTGTTGGAAACCGTGAAAAAATTACGTTGGAAACCCGATATCGTGCATTGTCACGGTTGGTTTACAGCTTTATTGCCGCTTTTTTTGAAGAAAGCCTACAAGGATGACCCTTTGTTTGCCAAAACGAAAGTAGTCCTTTCTATTTATGACGATGCGTTTGAGACACCGCTGAACAACAACATCAAAAACAAAATTGTGATGGACGGTATCAAAACGAAAGATTTAGAAATGCTAACAACACCTTCCTATACAAACCTTGTAAAATTGGGTATCCAATATTCTGATGGCATTGCTTATGCCAGTCCTTCTGCAGGAAAAGAATGGGCTGCATATGCAAAAAGTCAGAAAAAACCCGTATTGAATTATCAAGGGCCCGAAAATTATGTGGATGCATATAATGATTTTTACGAACTAATTTTACAAGATTAAATGAAGACAAAAAATGTTTCCTTACTCTTAGGAATCTTGTTGGTGTTTACGGCATGTGTAGATGTTGATCATACATTGGGCGTTTCTTTTATTCCCAGTGATGAAATGATGACCGTACAAGTATATAAAGACTCGACGATTGCTGTTTATACGGCTGCTCCCGATTCTATGATTACGTCATCCTCTTCCTACGGACTTTTCGGAAGTATGTGCTACGATCCTTTTGGGACGGTGGAAGTAGGAACCGTATTTCGTATGTATCCGGCCATGCTTGAAAAAAATTTTGGGACAAATCCTTCATTTGTTTCGGCAAGATTGCGTTTTACCGGTTCCGGCAATCAGGCCGCCGCCGACCAAGTCGGGATTGCGCAAAACGTCAGGGTGTATAGCATTACTAAAACAATGTCGGATACGTTGCCTTATTATAATAATTCGTTGAAACCGGCGGAAGTGGCCGAATTGATTAGCCAATCAGGGATAATATATAATGGCGGCGATACATTGTCGATTGCGCTAACTCCGTCGTTTGGAAATTTTTTATTGACGGCATCGGCTGAAAATTTATTGACGGCCGACAATTTTTATAATTTTTTTAAAGGCTTTTATATAAAAACCGATCCCTTGCCTTCGAATATAAAAGGGGGGCGGATTAATAGTTTTGATTATGCTGCTGTATATTTGGAATTGAAATACCGCCATGACGGACAAGATTCAACGGTATATTTTCTCGCAGATCAAGCAGGGGCGCATTTCAACACTTTCGAACATGAATCATTAAGCCGACTGCAAAATTTGCCGCCGAATGCACCGAAAGATACCGTATATTTTGAAGGCCTGGCCGGAGTGAAACCCTCCATTGACTTTGCGGAGATAAAAACAAAACTGGAAAATTTGGCGGCTTCGCAAGGGAAAGACCTTCAAAAGTTAGTTATTGCCAATGCGCAAATAATTATTGGAGTGGGGACGGAACAACCGGACGAACTGAATTATTTCCCCTCTTTATTATCATTCTGCTATAAATACGTTTCCGATGACAATTATATAACTTATTCTCCGTTAAAGGATGTCCAGTTGGGAACAAGCGGGGCGATGAATCGCTCGACATTGGAATATTCGATAGAAGTGACCGACTATCTGATCAATTTCTTGCAAGGAAAACGGGCATATTCGAACTTGTTGATGATGCCTATTCAAAAAGTGCCGGATGCTTACGGGACGAACTACTACTACTATTTGGATAACGTGACTTACTCGAGGGGTATGCTGAGAGGTACGCCTAATAGGGCCTACAATAAACCGTCGGTAATGTTTAAAATGACTTATACGTTTTTACAATAAAACCCGTATATTTGCACGCTCAAAAAATGACTCCGTAGCTCAGCTGGTAGAGCAAATGACTCTTAATCATTGGGTCGAGAGTTCGAATCTCTCCGGGGTCACAGAAAACAAACCGATTACAGTGTAAAAACTGTAATCGGTTTGTTGAATAATTATGGCAAATCTTCAGATAGATAATCTCACCAAAACATTCGGTACATTACTTTTGTTCCGCGATAGTAGTTTTACTATCGGGGAAGGGCAGCGCGTGGGGCTTATTGCAAAAAACGGAGCCGGAAAAACCACCTTGCTCAA
>JAVBOD010000121.1:0-7406 GCA_031551045.1 Bacteroidales bacterium | reverse complement strand
GCCAAGACACCGTATATACCGCCAAGATGCGTTTGTGCGACCAGCGTATGGAAGAAAGAATGCAGATTCTCATGACTTCGACCTTGGAGCAGTTATTAAAAAGCACAGATGCGGAGATTGTTGCGGAAACTTATGCTTGTATGAAAGAACAGCTAAAAGGTTCTCCTTATGAAAAAATTATGGAGCAATCTGTACAGCGAAACGAACATATTCTTGCCAACATCAATAAAATTATAGCGGATAATAAAGGGAAGCGGATAATTATTCTTACAGGCAACGACCACTATCAATTATTGAAAGACCGTTTGCCTCACAATCCCCTCTACAAAGAATAGGCCGGAAAATACTTTTTTTATTTAAAACGGAAAGCCGCTAAATGTAATGATGACGTTTAGCGGCTTTCCGTTTCAACTTAGATAGGTGCAATAAGAATGTTGTTTCTTTTTTGTATTTTTGTCCTTTAAAAACACCTCATTGCCAAATACACGAGAAATAATATTTAAATCGTTATTTACAGCGTACTATGAACAACTGTGCCGCTTTGCCTATCGCTTTACAGAAAACATAGAAACAGCCCGTGAATTAGTACAGGATGCCTATATTTCTTTGTGGGAAAAAGGAGCGCTTGAGCGTTCGCCGGAAAGCCTGAAGTCGTTTTTACACACGGTAGTAAAAAACAATTGTTTGAACTATCGCCAGCATTTACACATTCAGGATAAATACCGGCAAAAAATTATGCTGGAATATGCCCATGAAATTAGTAGCCAAGAGGATTTTGCGGTAGAAAAAGAACTGCAAGAAAAAATCGATAGCGCCATCAAAGATTTACCCGAACAATGCCGGAGGATTTTTGTGATGAATCGATTTCAACTTCTTAAATACCGTGAAATTGCCGATGAATTGGGCATCTCCGTAAAAGCGGTGGAAGCACAGATAAGTAAAGCGCTGCAAAAAATGAAAGAAGTCCTGTCTGATTACTTATTACTTTTTCTTTTCTATCTGGGGCCTGTTTCGAAAGACTGTGATATTTTCTTTTGAATTTTCTAAAACATTCAAGCGACTGTTTCTTAATATATTAAAATTATTTTTTCTTTTTATACCATCTCGCAGGTAGGGTAAAAAGAAAGTTATTTGTATTACATATAGAACAAGCAGATGTATGGAAAATAATTTTCAAATTTTTGACCACTCCCTATTGATAAAATTCTTTGCCGGAGAGAGCAGTGAAGAAGAAAACCACCTCCTTCACGAGTGGTTATCGGCTTCGCCGGCCAATAAAAAAGCATTCGCACAGCAAAAACGTTTGTGGGACGAATTAAGCTGGAAGGCTCAACCCGAAACGGACATAGAAGAAGCGTTCCGGGCGCTCCAGATGAAAATTCAACATCCTTCCCAAAAACAACGTAAAACGATACGTTTCTATAAACGTTTTTCACAAGTAGCTGCCGTATTGCTGATACTGCTCACTGTCGCTTATTTTACGGCTTGGCAACGCAACAGCAAAATAAAGATGCAGGACAACAATCAACGCATCAGTATGATTATTCCCAAAGGGCAACAAGGGCAAGTGAAGTTACCCGACGGCACGATGGTTTGGATGAACGCGGGAAGCACCTTGGATTATGCTATCGGCCAAAGCAAAGGGACACGGGAAGTTTTCCTGCAAGGCGAAGCTTTTTTTGACGTAGCCCGCGACGAACAACGCCCGTTTATTGTACATACTAAAGATATTGCGGTAAAAGTATTGGGTACACAATTTAATGTAATGTCTTATGCCGATGATGCACACACGGAAACCACCGTCGCAGAAGGGATAGTTACGGTAAGCAAGAATGATGGAAAAAAGAATGTGCTTCCGGTGGAAATTACGCCTAATAAAAAAGCAGTATTCGACAAATCAAAAGAGGAAATACAGGTACTTCAGGTAGATGCGGAATTATACACCGCGTGGAAAGACGGCAATCTGGTTTTCCGGCAAGAATCGTTAACAGACATCGTAAAAAAATTGGAACGCCGGTTCGATGTGAATATTACACTGGAAGGAGGTGAATTGAAAGAATATTATTACACAGCAACCTTTGAAAAGGACAAAACAATGGACGAGATTTTATTGATTCTTCAACACTCCGCTCCAATCCGTTATAAAATTGAAAAGAATAATATCACCATCACCAAATTATAAATAAAAATATGTTGCCTATGAAGTAAAACGATAAAAGAAGGAGACACTTTCGTATCTCCCCGATTATGCTTTTGTGCGGCTACACAAAAGCTCGCGGTTTTAATCAATCTGTTACACTAAAACCTTTTACAAAGTTATGAAAAAAAATCGTTCCAACAATGATTCCTCCGGGAATCACCGAACCAAAAAATGTCCTCGTATTACTCTTACCTTTTTTTTGATGTTTTCCTTTTGTTGTTGTTTTACCGTAGGCGCCTATGCACAAATGGAGAAAGTAAACCTCTCCTACAGCGACACTCCGGTAAAAACCATTCTGAACGACATCGAGAAACAAAGCAATTATTTCTTCATTTACAACCACCAATTAGTGAATGTAGAACGACACGTAAACATTCATGTCAAAAACACTCCGATCAAAGAGGTGTTGAATAACTTATTCTCCGCAAACGATGTACGCTACGAAGTAGTAAACCGGCAAATAGTATTATCGCCCAAGAACATGCCATCGCCGGTGAGTTCCTCGGGAACAATCGCTCCGGAATATATTGCCCAATCGCAAGCAAGAAATGATAATACAGCGAACAGCCATGCACAAGCCGGAATTACCATCCGTGGCACCGTATCGGACGAGACCGGAACGGCGCTGCCGGGCGCTGTAGTAAATGTGAAAGGGAGTCCGAGAAAACCGGTAATTACTGATATTGACGGAAAATTCGAATTGCCCAATGTGGAGCCGAACGCAACGTTGGTATTTTCGTTCCTTGGTTTTGAAACAATAGAATTTCCGGTTAATAATCGCAGCGTTATGGATGTGCAATTAAAGCCTAGCGTAGTAAGCCTCGACGAGGTGGTAGTTACCGGTTATTCCACAAAAACAGTCGGCGAGATAACGGGTTCCGTACAAAAAGTAAGTTCGGAAGAATTGGCAAATACCATAAGTTCCCCCGATATTGCAAGTTTGTTGAAAGGGCGAACCACCGGCTTTTATGTATCCGAAAGCGCCAATGGCGTACGTTCGCAAAGCAATATTGTCATCCGCGGACAATCGACTATCATGGGCGAGGTAGGCCCTACCAGCCCGCTGGTGGTGCTGGACGGGGTTATCATGGGAAATGTAGATATTACGAGTTTGGTCAACAGCAACGATATCGCATCCGTGACGCTGCTGAAAGATGCGGCCTCCACGGCTATCTACGGATCGAGGGCAGCGCTGGGAGTCATTGTCATTACGACGCACAAAGGAGCTCCACTGGGCAGCGAAAAGATTTCCGTAGGCGTTAGTATCAAAACAGGCATCTCCCGTCAACAAAACCTGATGCCGCTGACCAATACCGAGCAATGGATTGCGCAAACAGACCGCTACCTGTCGAGCGCGTGGGACGAAAGCCCCGCTAATCAAATAGCGTATCCCGTTAAAGATGACTTTATACAAGATATCCGGATGTTCACGCCGGAGGAGGCGTCGCAATACTACAACTGGCAGAAAGAAGTGTTCGGCAGAACGGGTAATTTCAGCGATCTCAACGTCAATTTCCGCGCCGGTTCGCAAAAAGTGTCATTATACGGCGGTGCGGGTTGGTACCGCGAATCGGGCATCAGAATGAGCGACAAGTTGAACCGGATGAATTTTAAACTAAACGCCGATATCAAATTCGCTCCGTGGATTTCCGCCGGTTTTCACACATCGGTAGTGGTCGATAAGAGTTCCATACAAAACGGCGTTGCCTCGGACTTATCATACTTGCCGTTTCTGACACCGAAAGATCAAAACGGAAATTGGAACAAGAGCCTGCCATACAGGAACTACCCGGACGGCATTATGTTTGGTACAGCAACAGCAGAGGTGCCGAACCCGGTATATGAAAAAGATGCGTTCGACAATACATCGGAGCAAACTACTATTAACGGCGTCGGCTCCTTCAACCTTAGACTGGCGCCTATCAAAGGCCTCGATATCCAGACCACCAATTCTATTATTTACAATAGCGGTTATAGCAATTCCAACTACGATTCGGAATCGCAGAGCGGGAAATTCGGTACAATGGCCAGTTCGTTTGGATTTGCACCCTTCTATACCATGATGGGGGCAGATATGCACGGCGCATTAATTATCGGCAATAGCCAAACAAGTACATTCCTGACCTCGAATACGATTCAGTACACGAAAAACATCGGGCAACACAAATTGTCGGGCCTGGCAGGGCAGGAATACAGCAAGACGTGGAACAAGAATATGAAAGTCGATTACTACGATATCCTTCCCGGCGAACGCAATCCGGCCGCTGCCAAATATTTCGGCAACTATGAAACTGTAGTGTGGGGCGATGCGTATAAACCGGAGGGCGGACAGGAAGAATCGGCGCTGTTTTCGCTATTCGGCCAAATCGACTACAACTACGATCAACGCTATATGGCCACAGCCTCTATCCGTACGGACGCATCGCCCAGTTTCGGAAAAAATAAACGTTACGGCACATTTTATTCGCTCAGCGGCGCGTGGCAACTAAAACACGAAGCATTCCTGAAAGACGTTAAATTTTTAGATATGCTTAAGCTAAGATATGCTTATGGAACATCGGGGCGGAATTTAGGCGGCGTATTCTTGAATAAAACGTTTTATTCCAACAATAGAAGCTATAATGGCACCATCAATTCAGGCTCTATTATTTCACAATTAGGAAACCCCGATATAGGTTGGGAAACCACATACAACCACACGTTGGGTGTGGACTTCGGCCTGTTCAACCGCATCAACGGAGCCGTAGATCTTTACCATAAACGCAGCGCCGATCTCATTCAGGAGGTAACATTGCCGGCCACACAAGGCGGCTTCAGTCAACAACAAAACGTCGGCGAGGTAGTGAATAAAGGCGTGGAAGTGATGATTCAGGCCGACATTATCAAGTCCCGCAATTTCAGATGGAGCCTCGGCGCAAATTGCAGTTTCAACAAAAACGAAATTACCACCTTGGCAAAAGATTCTTTGATGTTTAATCGTTATTCTAATTATTATTTATATGAGGGAGAAAGCCTCAATACCATTAAAGCCATTCCTTACACAGGTGTAAATCCCGATAACGGAGCGCCCTTATTTGAAATCGTAAATGCACAAGGGGAAAAAATACTCGTAGAAGGATTTCAGGGGGTTACAGACTATCGGAACTACCGGCCGGTAGGCAGCAGTACGCCGAAATATTTCGGCGGGTTTCAAAGTACGTGGACGTATAAAAATTTTTCGCTCAGTACCGACTGGTACTTCCAATGCGGATTTATGGTCAACCAGGGGGACTTCCTGACGTCTATCATGCCGGGCGAGGCCTTGTACGGGGGATCTAATTTAGCGCAAATCCCTTCGTCCGTGAAAATTTGGAGCGGGCCCGGCGACAGGCAGGCAAACATACCGAACATTTATTCTACAAAAATCGATATGGTGGATATTAATAACGCTATGGCCTGGGACTTCTTTTACTCAACAATATATAGTTCAGTATCCTATCAGGACGGGAGTCACCTTCGCCTGCGGAATGTCAAACTAAGCTACGATCTTCCGGCTCTTTTTGCCCAGAAGTGCTACATGCAAAGCGCTACGGTATATTTGAGCGTTGACAATCTTTTTGTATTAAAGAAAAGCGGGTTTTGGACAAAAGACCCCGACGGGGCAATGGCGGTAATCAACCCGCTCCGTGTCGTATTCGGCCTGAATATTAATTTTTAAACGTTGAAGAAGTATGAACAAAAAATTACACCATATTAGCATTGCACTTCCTGTGTCAATAGCGGCGATCGTGATGACGATGATTTCCTGCGGCAAGCAGCTGGATGAAATACAACCACACAACCAAACGGAGTATGAGAAGATGTTCTCGAAGCCTGTCGGGTTTCAACGGGCCACGGAAGGCGCCTACAGCGTGGCGATGAACACCCTGGACGGCATGTTCTTCATTGGCGACGGGCAAAGCAACAATCTCCGCTTATTGGTTGCCTCTACCGACAATACGGAAGATTGTATCGATATCTTTAATTTTATCCACAGCGATAAACCCGAAAAGCACTTGAACTTCTCAAAGGTGATTTGGGACGATAGCTACACTGTGATCCTGAATATAAACGAGATGCTGGCTCATGTAAAAAGTGAAGAAACGGATCCGGTGATTCTACAGGCAAAAGCAGAAGCGTTGTTTTTGAGGGCGCTCACTTATTTCAATTTGGTCAGGGTTTACGGCATGCCTTACTATCAAAGCCCTGAAAGCAATCCGGGAGTGCCTGTTTTTACAGAAACAACATCGTCCGAAAATCCTGTACGCGCCAGCGTGAAGGAAGTTTATCAGCAAATCGTCAAAGACTTGAACGCTGCCATTCCCCTGTTCAATACCGACAGAGGACAAAGTTACGGCAGTAAATATGCCTGCTACGCATTGCTGTCGAGGGTCTATCTTTTCATGGGAGGAACCTATTTGCAACCGGATGCCGCCATGAATCAAGAAGTGATCAACAATGCCACCGAAGTCATTGACAACGGCGGATATGTACTATTGCGCGACGAGGATTATAAAAATTATTATTCGCAACACATGTCACCCAATAGCGAAGATATTTATGTTACCGATAACCGAAACAGGATATGTCAGCTTAGTAATTATTATGTAAAAAATAAGGGGGCGGGAGGCGGTTTTTGTTCGCCTTCTCCGGATTTATTGAAACAGATAGACGATAATGATTTGAGATGGAACCATTATTTTTATGCGCCTTTCGATTCCAAAGATTACCCGGACGATACGCTTGCCACGGTTAAATACGGTACCGGCCGCACTGGAGCAACCATGCTACCCGGGCGGCAAATCCGCTTAATTGAAATGTACCTGAACAGGGCCGAAGCTTATGCAAAGTTGAAAACCGCTGAAGCCGAAGCGCAAGCCCTTGTCGATTTGAATGAAGTGCGCACGCGTGCCGGTTTGCCGGCCGACAATACGCTGACGGAACAAGCGCTGTTCGACGAAATACTGAAACAACGGCGCATTGAACTGGCCTTCGAAGGGCACTACAGTTTCGACCTGTTCCGCAACGGGCTCACCATGCAAAGAACTTATTCGTCATATCGTTCCGGCCCGATGCAAATAGAAGCTGCCAGCCCGAAAGTGGTGCTGCGTATTCCGGGCGACCAAATCAACCTTACTCCAAGCATTAAACAAAACGAACAATAAACAACTTGAAAAGTCAATAAGGT
>JAVBOD010000028.1:0-16197 GCA_031551045.1 Bacteroidales bacterium | reverse complement strand
TATGTCGTTATGATGATTGTTTTACAAATCCCGTTGATGTAATACCAATATGAACCACCTTTTAATCCAATCTATTTCCGGTATAATGCCGATGCTACAAATGTTTAGGCCAATGTAATGGGACTATTACATTTGTCAAATCGGTATAAATTCTGTTGTACTAACAGATTGCTTACCACGAAGTGGTAATATATGAATAACCGCGGGTAAGCGAAGCGCAACCCGTGGCGCCCCGTATCAGCACAGTCTTTCGCGCGGCGCTCTTCAAGTGTTTCAAGGCTCGGATTGGTTTCCGCGCGAGAGGAGCGCTGCTACTTTTTTCCGAGGGTGATTCCTACAAGCCGGAATCACCCTCGGTTATTAACATCTATCCCCTCCGGGGATAAAATAACGACAGTTAATCCTATTCCCTTTGGTTCTTCTCAAATTTCTCTGTATGACTTGCAATTGCTTACCGCGAAGTGGTAATATATGAATAACCGCGGGTAAGCAAAGCGCAACCCGTGGCGCCCCGTATCAGCACAGTCTTTCGCGCGGCGCTCTTCAAGTGTTTCAAGGCTCGGATTTGTTTCCGCGCGAGAGGAGCGCTGCTACTTTGTCCCTTCGGATATACAATAATGACACGAATTACAATGTAGCTGCGTTTTCCCTGGATTTTTCCGCATATTATCAACCGGCTATCCTCGTTTGGCTGATTTTCATTTTTTGTTAAAAATCTCATTTTTTCCCTTTTATTATAAAAATCTGTTTTCGAATGATTTACTAATTATTAAAAAATAAGCCTCTTTTTTTGTTAATAATTATTTTGAAAATTATATGCCTAAAAATCAATTAATTATATTTATTTAATAAATTTTATGAACATAGACTATTTCATTATCATAAATATAAGTTATATTTGTGCTGTGAGTATGTAAACCAACCGTCTGTGTGTATATAATTAACCGTCTAAGGATTAAGGAATTACGAAATTTATTATAATAACTATTAAGGTATTAAAATATTATTAATTTAATATAATAATTATTAAGTATTAAAAACTAATCGTATTTAAAATATAAAACTACCAATATGAAAAAGAATTTCTTGGCAATCTTTTTTATGTTGATGTCTTTGTTAGTGTCCTTTAGCATGAAGGGACAAGGCAGTTTGATTGATAAAGCTGTTTTAACAAACATCACTATAACCGATGATCACGATCAATCATTTACCCCGGAAAATCCACCCCATACGAACTCCAATGTTCGCATTTACTTAGATTGGGCATTAGACAATTCGTGGGGCGTACAGGATGGAGATTATTATATCTACCAGGTACCTCCTTTTTTTAGTGTTCACAACACGGTGAGCGGCGGGCTGTTCGACAATGTGAGCAACATCAACTACGGGACATTTCATTTGGCCAACGATGGCAAGCTAACCATTACGTTCAATAGTAATGCCGAAAATAAAGATGTTACCGGGAAGATTTTCCTGGAGACCTCTTTTAATCAAATGGTAATTACGAAGGAAGATACTATCCGTACCGGCATTGAGGATGAATTCGGAGACGAAATTCTGATCATTATCGGGTTCAAAGAAGGGAGTATTCAAAAAACCGGAGCGTTGGACGGAAATAACAATATCAAATGGGTTATTAAGATAAACAGCGATTTGGATTTAGTGACCAATGCCGTATTAATAGATACGATTCCTGCGGGATTAAACTTTGAAGATTGGTATTTATCCCCAAGCGGATATAAAACAGCGGATTTAGACCTGCTTGACGACGGAAGGAAGGTGCTCATCATTACATGGGATAAGATTGATAAGAAAGAGATAGAACTCAGGTACTACACTTCTATTCTCAATCCTTCCATAGGAACTTTTACAAATTCTGCTAAATTTTTCGGAGAGAATATTCTCCCTGCATACACCCATGCTACGGTAAATGTAGATGCCGCTACGCTTGATAAAAAGTTACTGAGTTATGACGCTGCTAACGGGAAAATGAACTGGCAAATACAATATTATGCCAATACTACAAATGCGTCTCTTACCGACCAATTATGGACTACAAGCAGTAATAAGGGCACCCATTACCTTATATCCGGAAGCGTAAAAGCCTATACCGTGGATGTGCAAGGAAATGAGACATCATACGGCGGCTTCAATCTGATAAATGAGGAAATGGTTGACGGCCATGTTGTCAAGTTCAAAGTAGATTTACAGAATAATACGGCGCCTGTATTATTCCGGATAAATTATAGCACCCAGGCTACGGTATTTCCTATCTTAACTACAACCAATTTCCAAAATATCGTAACCGATAATGAAAAAGACGCCTCCGGCGAACATCGGGTAGAAATTACAACGATAGAGAAAGTGCATAATAGTACAAACTATGCCGACAGTACTCACCTCTGGACGACGACTATCAATAAAAGCCAAATCCGCATGAGAAATCTGGTATTGGTGGATACTTTCCAAACTGCCGGCATGACATTTATAGAAAGTTCTTTAACTATAAAAGCAAATGGAAGCAATCTAATAAAAGGCTCCGATTACACGGTGACAGCATACAACGGGAACTATCAAAAAGGATTTGTGGTGACATTCCAGGCTTCCTATACCGACACGAAAGCGACGTTTACGCTTTCTTATGCAACAAAATTCGATATCAATGCTATTCCTTCCGGAGCAAGCCGGTTTACCAACAGGAGCATCGCTAAATATACGGATAACAATAACACTTCGCGGAAAGAAAGCGCATCGGCATTCGCCACTATATCGAGTACCATAAAAGCCAATGGCAGTAAATCCGGCATATTTATCCCGCGTGGAAAAACATATGCCGCAGCGCCCTTCAATAACGGGAAAGAATATACCTCGACGACTCAGGGTAGCATTTTGTGGAATGTAGCATTTAATTATAATAATCTTACTATAAAAAATGCTGTTTTTACCGATGCACTCATCGATAAACAACAATATGCAGACGGGACATTGCAAGTATGGACCATGAGTGTGAAGAATGACGGCAGTTTAAACAGGGATATCCTATTAACCGAAGGCTCTGATTATACATTTACGAATGTTTCCGGCAACAGCGGCGCAGCCGATACGGTAAAAATAATTTTCACGAATAATATTACCGGCCCTATCGGCGTTTATTTCATTACGACGTTAGACAATGCTTTGCAACAAAAAGAAAGTTATGACAACACCGCGGAGTTAACGTCCTCCTCTCAGAATAAATACACTTGGAAAGCCACCGTAAAAACCACTAAAACATCGAACTGGGTACAAAAAGAAGGACGGCAAGGCGATGAGTCAAAAGGAGAAGACCCTTTCAAAATTTATTGGTCGGTATTAGTCAATAAAGATAGCGCCATCGTTGAGAATGCTGTATTGAGAGACAGTTTAGACAGCAAACAAAAATTAGTAACCGATAGCCATGGCAAATTAGCAATCAATGTGTATAATGTAAAATTATCCGGTTCAAATTTTGTAAAAGATGAAACCAGCCCCTTGACCGAAGATTTAGATTTTACGGTTGACTACACCCCTGCCGGAGCGACGGGCAGCGAAAAGTTTGCCTTGAAATTTATCAACCCGAATCCGATTACACGCCCTTACATAGTAGAATACCGCTCACAAATTTTGGTGGCTAATAATGATGTAATTACCAATCATGTGTCGTTTACCGGAGCCAGCCTCACTCCTATGAGTACCACACAAACCATCACGATAAAACTTACTTCGGGGCAAGGAGAGGCGACCGGACAAGGAGGAAGTATTACCATTAAAAAAGTCTGTGGCGTAGATGGCCATGCCCTGCCGAATGCAACATTTTATTTATATAATCAGGCCGATCAAATTATTCGCACACTGACGACCGATGAAAACGGAGAAATAAAAGCAACAAATTTAAGTTTTGTAACCTATATTCTCAAAGAAATAAAGGCGCCGAAAGGATACCGGCTGGACGGCGTTGCAAGACAAGTGACGCTTAGCGGTGCAAAACCCGACACCGTGCTTACAATAACGAATACACCCAAGAGCAGCATCGCCAGATTACTGACACTGAAGGCAAACAGTGATAATATTGAGGTGGGAAATGAAAGCCACTTCAGCTACACGCTCAAATGTGATGTACATAGCGCATTTGTAGAGGGAACAGCCGTGGACAATGGCACTGTATGGTTCGAAGGAAGTACGGCGCCCAATCAAACAACTATTCCCGATATTACGAAAGCCGGGGTTACTTATTTACCGTTCAAAGTGATATCGGAAGACAGCACGCAAACGGCCTATTATTCATTAGATATTACTCATCCTTTCAACTCGGATATTATTGTACAGATGTGGGACGAAGTGCTTACACCTAATAACAACGAACTAACGAACGGCGGCTATAGTTTTGCAGCATTCCAATGGTATAAGAACGATGTATTACTCCTTGGCGAAACGGGGAATTTATTACGTGTTCCCGAAAAATTAAAGCCGGTTGATGCTTACCATGCCGTGCTCACCACTACTACCGGCTGGTCTGCTCCATCGTGTCCGATGCATCCGGTGAATTCCCCTTCGGACCCCGGGGAAATTATAGCATATCCAAATCCTGTACAGGCTAATCATCCGATAAATATAAAAACAGGTTTAAAGGAAGATCATTCGGAAAAAGCGACCCTGTATATATATGATTTGCAAGGAAAACTTGTTTATACACAAATTATAAGCGGCCCCGAAGCACTGGTGAAGGCGCCCGGCGGAATAGGAAACTATGTATTGAAATTAAAAACAACTGAAGGCTCTAAAGTGAAACCTTTGAGTATTTTAGTAACACCTTAGGTTGTTTGATAAAATTGCTCTTATGAATCGAATACGTGCATTATGTGCAGCGGTGGCTTGCTTTGTGCTGTTTAACCCCTGCAACGCGCAACAATATACTCATGAATTTAGTTTACATGGAGGGCTCGGTTTCTCCGGGTTGTTATATTCTCCTGCACAAGGAAACCTCAAGGGAGGTTTTGGGGGGCAAATAGGAGCCGGTTATTCCTACTTCTTCTCTCCGGCATGGGGAGTGCACACCGGTGTGGAATTTGCGTTTTACAACAGGACAGCCCATCCGGGAAATGTAATGGATAGCGTATTGCTTATTTATAACAACGTCGGTGGTTTACGGGATATGTATTTCAAATACGATTACACCAACTACCAAGAGAAACAGCGCGCTGTTTATTTACAAATTCCCATCATGGTACAATTTCAACATCCGGCCTTTAACTCGCACCAATGGTACGCCATGGCCGGCGTTAAACTTGGCTTCGATGTCAGTAGCAGTTTTAAAGGGAAAGCGGATCTTTTAACGACCACAGGCTACGTACCCAGCCTTAAAGAGGTACTGACCAATGTGCCGAACAGGGCATTTGCCGATTATCAGAATCAAAAAACATCCGGCTCTTTGGATTTTGGGTTTAATACTTCTATCGCACTCGAGGGAGGTATTAAGTGGCATATAGCAGAACACTGGCGAGTATATACAGGGCTGTATTTTGATTTCGGATTAAGCAACATCGCTCCGAAACACGAAGATATGCCGTTGGTTGTTTACAACCAAACATTCAGTACAGCCACGCTGTCGTATAACAGTTTATTGACCTCTACCCGTCAAATCGACGGGAGTGTGTTTAACAAGAATATCCACACCTTTGCTGCGGGAATAAATGTACGCATTACGTTTGGCCACAATTTCAAGAAAAAACAAAAAGCGGTTCAAGTGCAGGAAGATTATCCATTGAAGGAAGAAGTGGAACGGATAGACTTACGCCCGAAAACCGAGGAAAAAGGCATAGAGGAAGAAATGGCAGCCTTGCGCGAAGCAAAAGCACGGCAAGAAATAGAAACAATACGCCAAAGCGAAGAAGAAGCCGCATTACTGGAAGATTTCACCATCAACAATTATAAATGTGGTGTAACCAATTTATCGGAATCTCAAGAAGAAATCTTGAATAAAAAGGTGGCTTTATTGTTGAAATATCCTCATATTAAGATTACGGTAGAAGGACATACCTGTGACATAG
This sequence comes from Bacteroidales bacterium, assembly GCA_031551045.1. Lineage (GTDB taxonomy): Bacteria > Bacteroidota > Bacteroidia > Bacteroidales > UBA932 > JAVBOD01. Next base: position 10,132 of record JAVBOD010000028.1, on the reverse strand, counting down.
GCTCCGACGAAGTGAATATGCGTTACGGGCAAAAACGGGCAGACGAACTAAAGGCTTATTTAGTATCGAAAGGGCTTGAAGCGGATCGTATCACTGCGGTATCATACGGAGAAAGCCGTCCCATCGTGCCTAATACTAATGAAGAAAACCGCCGATTGAACCGCCGTGTAGTTGTAATCATCATTAAACCATAGCGCAGGCAGCATAGATTTTATTAAAACCCGCTTATTTGATAAGCGGGTTTTAATCGTTTATGAGGCGGCTATTTTTTCGGCACAGTTGGCGCCGTCAATAGCCGAAGAGGTAATGCCTCCTGCATATCCTGCTCCTTCGCCGCAAGGATATAATTTTTTCAAATGAACATGTTCCAATGTTTCGCGGTTACGCGGAATCCGCACCGGCGAAGAAGTACGCGACTCCACCCCTAACAACATGGCTTCGGAAGATAAATAACCATGCATTTTTTTATCAAATTCCTTAAATGCTTCCTGTAAACTCCGGCTAATAAACGGAGGCAATAATACATGCAGGGGAGCGGATGTTATGCCCGGGGTATAAGATGTTTTTTGTAATATCCCGGTATTTTTTCCTGTTACAAAGTCAATCATTCGTTGCGCCGGCGCTTGTATGGTGTTGCCGGCCGCCACGAACATAGCCTGTTCCAACTCCTGTTGAAAACGCAAACCTGCCAGCACGCCATGCGATTGATAAGCTTTCAAATCGTCTAAATTTACTTGCACCACGATACCCGCATTGGCAAAAGGGGAATTCCGCCGCGAATTCGACATGCCGTTTACCACAATTTCATTTGCGGCCGTACATGCCGGCACAATAATGCCGCCGGGGCACATACAAAACGAAAAAACGCCCCTGCTGTTAACTTGGGCAACCAGTCCGTAAGTAGCAGAAGGTAATAGCGTCGAATAACGGCTCGTGCGATATTGTATTTCATTAATCAGCGCTTGCGGATGTTCGGCCCGCACGCCGACGGCAAAAGGTTTTGCTTCCAACATCCAATTACGTTGGTGGAATAATTCGTAGATATCACGGGAAGAATGCCCCGTAGCTAAAATAACGGCGACTCCTTCATAGCGTGTTCCTTTTGCATCAATCGCACCACACACCGTGTTATTTTTCACCAAGAAGTCGGCCACACGTGTATCGAAATAATATTCGCCGCCATGTTCCGTAATAGTTTGGCGGATACTGGCAATAATGCCCGGTAATTTATCGGTGCCGATATGCGCATGGGCATCTACTAAAATATCGGGATTGGCTCCATGCAGAACGAGTTGCTGCAATATATCGCCGATATTCCCGCGTTTATTGGAACGTGTGTACAATTTTCCGTCGGAATAGGTTCCGGCTCCGCCTTCGCCAAAACACCAATTTGAATAAGGTGTCAATATTTGTTCCCGGCTGAGTTTGGCAATATCGTATTTGCGTTCTTTCACGCTTTTTCCCTGTTCTAAAATCACCGGGCGTAAGCCTTTTTCCAATAATTTCAATGCGGCGAATAAACCGGCAGGGCCGGCGCCTACAATAATAACCGGCGGCTTCCCCTGTACATTTTTATAATCAAATGATTTTTCTTTTAGCGGTTGTTCGCCCTGAAAAAATACGTGCACCTTCAACTGAAACAAAGGTTGTCCGCGACGTGCATCAATGGAGCGGCGGATTATTTGTACAGAACCTATCTCGTCCGGCGCCATCTGTAAAGCAAGTGCCGCGGCTTTTTTTAAGCACGCCGCATCCGAAGCCTGCTCGGGAGGAAGAGAAAGGGTAAGTTCTTGCATTTATTAAAACTACTTAGAAATAGCACATAACTTTCAACAAGGCTTTGAAAGATTTGACAAATTTTTCAAATTTGTCAAATCTAAACCGTTTGCTCCACTCGCTCACTATTTACCGGGGCAAGATATGGCGAGCTTTACAGCCTTTGCGGTTAACGCTATTTTACACGGTCATGCCTCCATCGACACTCAGTACTGTCCCATTGATATAGGCCGCTTCGTCAGAGGCTAAGAATGCATAAGCCGATGCAATTTCTTCGGGTTTTCCCAAGCGCCCCAACGGCACCTTTGCTTTCATTCCTTCAATCACATTTTCGGGCATAGCCGCTACCATTTCGGTAGCAATAAAGCCCGGCGCTACGGCGTTTACCGTCACTCCTTTGCGACCCAATTCGCGCGCCCACGTTTTGGTCATTCCTATTAAGCCGGATTTAGTCGCCACGTAATTAGTTTGTCCGAAATTACCATACAGGCCCACAACAGACGAAGCATTTAGAATACGCCCATAATTATTCGTCAACATATATTCCGAAATAATTTTTGTGCAATAAAACACGCCTGTCAAGTTCACATCAATAACCTGCTGCCATAATTCGGGCGTCATTTTCTTCAGCGTGCTGTCGCGCGTGATTCCTGCGTTATTCACTAAAATATCGATGCGGCCGAATTGTTCAAATACTTTTTTAGCGGCAGCTTCTATTGCCGCATAATTGGCCGTATTTACTTTTGCAAACGTAGCTTTTAATTTATTTGCCAAAGCATTTCCCCTCGTTTCATCCAAATCCCACATCACTACTTTAGCGCCTTCAAGCGTAAATTTCTCGGCAGTGGCGGCTCCAATTCCGGCGGCTCCGCCTGTAATAATCGCAATCTTATTCTCCAGTCGTTTCATACTTAATATATTCAAAAATTAAAATTTAGTTTTATGCTGTAACTTTGCTTTACCATCAATACAAATTTTCCCTTCGCCATTTTCCAGGGTACATTTAATCAATCCTCTGTGCTTCTCGGTATTCACTTCCAAGACTTCAAACGTTGCTTTGTAGGGTTCATCGACAAATACAGGTGCGAGAAAGGTCATTTCCTGAAATAGGTAAATAGTTCCTTCTCCGGGGAAGATAGTTCCGAACACTTTGGAAAAAACAGCTCCGGCAAAAAAGCCATGTACGATAGGCCGCCCGAAAGGCGTATTTTTGGCATATTCGGCATCGATATGAATCGGATTATTGTCGCCGGTTATACGGGCAAAAGTATCGACATCGGCTTGATTGAATTGCACGTCGTGCACATACGTATTTCCTTGTTTTAGCATATTCTTATATTAATAATTATTATTTGTCTGCACAGAATTCAAACAGCCGTAAGATATCTGCTTCTTTATTAAAAGAAACCGGATGTTGTTTTAGGTATTCTCCAATGGCGTTTTTCCGTTTACTATAAGTTTTCAAAAATCCGGTACGATTGGCTATTCTGTATTTATCGGCTATAGCTAAATAAAATAAGCTTTCTTTTATATAAGAAACGGCTTCGCTTGGGAAAAGTTCATACACACCTCCCGCTCTACTATACACCTGTTTGATAGAAGCAGCGCTCGTTATCACTCCTCCATAAGGAGTGTTTTTTTGCGCGGCGCTTTGCTTAATCGCCCGTTTAACCTGTAATTCCGATTTATAATCCTTCCCGGTAGCTAATATTTCCACATAGCCCCTCGCAGTGTATTTAAACACTCGCGTTCCAAAGGTAATAGCAATTACTTTATCGGGGTTTTTCAAGGCTAATGTATCTCCTTTTTTATCGATAAATTGCATTTCATCCGTCAATAAATTGTAATTCATCCATGCGGAGTTCTTCCCGTCTCTTAAAAACACATTGGCTTCTTGAAATTCGGAAAATAAGAAACGGGCTGTTCCTAAAAGCCGGTTTATATCATCGCCGCTTTGCGTTTTGATGTATAAAGGTGCTTGTGCAACAACAGCCGATGCTCCCGCTAATATGAAAATAAATAGAAAAAGCCGCTTTCTCATAAATCATTCCGTCTAAGAACGGCTGTAAATATACGCATTTCTTTACAAATTGCAAGGAAATAACTATCATAGCAATGCTACCGCCATGATATTCACTGCTCGCAAAGAATCGGAAATTTCGGCGGCCGATATCCCAGCGCTTTCAATGCGCAGCACTTTTTCCCAATCTTCCATATCCACCGTCCAGCGCCGGATGCAGGGGTGTTTGTCGAGCAGCCCGGCCATGCGGAAGAGGTCTTGCTTCCGTTGCACTGAAGTCCGGAAAATCAATATATCGGGTGATTGTGTATTCATTGTTTTTAGAGATATGAGATTGCTTCGACTCCCGGCAGAGCTGCCGGAATTTTTCGCAATGACAAACTTTTGGTTACATTCGTACCGCAGCTTTCAAAGCTTTGTAGCCATTGCTGCCGGCTTTCAATATTTCGCCGCTTTTAAGATGCACTCGGTAATTTTCTTTTTCGTATAGTTCAATTTTCGCCACTTCATCTACATTCACGATAAATGAGCGGTGAATGCGGATAAACTGCTGTCCCGGTAAATTTTCTTCCAAATATTTCATGGTTTTCTCTTTCAAAAAAACGCCCTTAATTGTGTGCAGCTTTACATAATCGCCATCGGCTTCTATATACCCGATTTCGTGTACCGGAATGACATAAATCTGCTGATGGTCTTTTACCGCAATCCGGGTTATTACACTGGAGTGAGCCGTCATTGTTTCCTGCAATTTTTGCATTTCAGCTAAATTTATTTTCCCCGATTTCAATTTATCCAATGCTTTTCGCATCGCCACGGCAAACCGTTGTTTCGAGTAAGGCTTCAATAGATAATCTACCGCATTTTCTTCGAATGCGCGAATAGCATATTGGTCATAAGCCGTAGAAAAAACAACGGCCGGCGGATTTTCCAATAATTCCAATAACTCGAAGCCCGTGAGTTTCGGCATCTGCACATCGAGGAAAACAAGTTGCGGCATTTGCTCTTTGATAAGTTTCAATGCATCGAAACCATTATCGGCTTCGGCAGCGATATGCACCTGCGGATAATCCTGCAAATAGTGGCGGATGATTTCGCGTGCAGGCGCTTCGTCGTCCACAATTATAATATTCAACGATTCCAAAATTCAAAAAATTAATAATTAACCTATTATAGCGGAATTTTTACAATGACCATAAATTTTCCATCATCTTTTCTAGCTTGCAATGAAGCATCGGCGCCGTACAGCAAGCGAAGGCGTTCATGGGTGTTTTTTAATCCGGTACCCGAACCTTTCCGCGGCGCAGGGTTTCCGGCTTCAAAATTGTTACTGATTGTTATTTTCAAAAAATCACTTTCCCTTTCAATTTTTGCATGGATGTGTACGGTTTCCGTGCTTTCGTAAACACCGTGTTTTACCGCATTCTCAAACAAAGGCTGTAACAGCATCGAAGGAATTTTTGCCGAAAGGCATTCCGGCGTTATATCAAAATCATAATACAACTTTTCGCCAAACCGCCATTTTTCAATCATCAAATAACGTTCGCTGTTTTCTATTTCGGTCTGCAACTCCACCTGCTCGTTACGGGTAGCCATCACGGTGTAGCGCAAGTAATCCGACAAGGCAAGCAACATTTGCTGTGCACGTTCCGGCTGTTGCAACATCAGTGCATTCAGCGAATTCAGGCTGTTGAATAAAAAATGCGGATTAATCTGCGATTTCAATAAATTGAGTTCGCCGTCTTTCAGCAATTTGTTCAGCCGGATTTCGTTGTCCGCATGCTCGTTCACTTTTTCGACGTACATATACAGGTAATAAATCAGTATCATCACTAAGTAGAAGAACAATCCTTCGGGCAATTTCCACCATAACGAAATATTCAGGAAACGGATATAACCGGAGCTGTCGCCAAACAGCAATTGCATGAGCACATAGCCGACTCCGAGCCAGGCAGCCAGCAGGAGGATTGCCAGACATTTCAAGTAAATAAAATTGAAAATCCAGTTTCGTTCTTTCCATGGATTATAGTATACCGAGAACCACAGCAGCAAAGCGCCGATGGCGAAAAGCGCCGAGAATACCACCGAGTCGGCCAGCGCATATCCGAAAGGCAGAGCGGAGGCCACCCACACGGCAAGTGTCTGAACGGCGGTCACCAGCAGCCAAGCACCGGCATAAAATGCACGCGAGCGGTAGTTTCGGAGTATCGGATTTCCGGTCATGACAAGTTATTTTTATTTACACCGGAGCTCGCCGCCACCGAACACGGAAGCGGTTTGAATAATCAACACGCGCTTGTCGTCCACCTCGAAATTTACAGGCGGCCGCCTGTCTTCGAACGAGCCGAACACACGGGTTTGCCGGAGTTCTATTTTCCAATCGGCCGGTACATACAGCACCACGCCGCCAAACACCGTGCTGATTTCAAGATAATGAATCCCTTCGGCCAATTGCGATCCGGAGAAGTCCAATTCCGTACCGCCGAACACGCTATTGATTTCTCCTCCTTTAAAATCAGGAATAAGCAGTTTTTCTTTCGATCCGCCGAACACATAGTTTCGTTCGATGTAGCCTGTTTCATTGCGCGGATAGCCTTGCCAATGTGTCCGTGAAGCAGGTTCGTTGCTGCCAGCGTTCCATTGCTTGTGCGAACGGCGAGACTCGGATCCGCGCTTGCCATTGGACAGGTAGTGGAGGTTGAAGACCCCGCGAAAAACACCCAAAATTCCTATCAATATTAAAGCAATTGCCCAACCGTTGCCTTTCATGAATGACAAGGCTTCTATATCTAGTTTCGGCAACAAGAAGAAAGCGCCCATTAACATCAGGAGAATACCAGAAAACCTATTGTGCCGCGAGAACAGCAATATAAAACCCACTGCTATCATTAGCATGGGCCACGAGAATACAATGGGTTTATAATCCATCGGCAGCATATTTGCATTAAAAGCAAATAACAGTACGCCTGCGGCTATTACTAAAAGGCCGAAAACAAGGGCGCTGATTTTTATTCTATTTTGTTTCATCTTTTTTTTGTTTTTACAATTATGTGACAAAAGTAAAGCCGCTAATACTACGACGCAATAACAATTCCGTCAATATAGCTTATTTCCCGATAAACGCCGGAATTTTCCCGACGAAAGTAATTGTTTTAAAAAAACGCGGACGAAATCTTCCTTCCCCCGCGTTCACCTCCTTGAAATATTCTTCAAATTCTTTTTGTATTACCACATCCCCTCATACTTCGTCCACATATCGTCGCCCAACTTCCATGCTTTTTTTACAGCTTCGTTGGCGCAATTGTTCGTGTAATTGGTCAGAAAATTAATTGTTTTCAAAGGTTTTTTGGCATCGTACAATTTCAGCGCTTCAGCTTCGATGTTTTTCTGATTTGTAAACCACGCTGTTTGCAACGGTTGCCACACGGCTTGCAAATCTTTTCGCGTATCGCTCCAACGACGGTACGCCAATGTTCCCGTGCGGTTGAATGCCCACCAGGCCGATTCGTGGCTATAGCCCGTTTTGCGTCCATCGGTTTTGTAGGTCGAAGGCAAATCCGTCACACAGCAATAAATCGGCACATAAACGGAAGCAGCTACATTGTCCAAAGCAAACCAACATACACCGCCGATTTCATCGGGCAGCCAGTCGCGGCATTGAATAATGGTTCCGTACATGGTTTGCCGCACAGCAATATTCCGCTCACCCAACTCATTCCAACCGCCATTCACGCGGTGCATTTTCAACTCGTCACGTGTCATAAAAGGATTGGCCAACGGCGAGATAATTACTTTTCCGCTGTCGTTTGCCACGGTAATATTTTTGCGGATATCAAAGGCCGTTCCTTCGTAGTAATCCTGAAATACGCGTACCATGTCGGCCAGCGTTACCGGTTTGTCGGGCTTCACGGAGAACGGATAGTTCTCTGAATTGGGATCCAACTTTAACGAAGGAGCCAGCAAATTGAACACGCGCCATTCGCGACGGCGGCAAGCCACGCTGGTACGGGTATCGGGCGCATAGGCATAGCAAAATTCAAAGGGCCCGTTTTCGGGATTCCACCAGCCGTTCTCCAAAGCTACGCTGAAAATATTTTTCGAGTACATGAAAAAGTCACGGTTCGTAGTATCGATTTGATGAATGGTACTGGCATTAGCATTCACCGCAACATGCTCGTCGGGCACACGCCGGGCTACCCAAATAGCGCCTTTCTTTCCTTTGCCGGGGCCCACAATTTCCAAGTGCCACACTTCGTTTTTATCGGCAATGGTAAGACATTCGCCACTATCAATCCAACCGTATTTTTCTAATAATTCCCCGGCTGTACGAATGGCTTGCCGCGCCGTGGAACAACGTTCCAGCATGAGTTGGCACAAGCGTTGGCAATCGATTAAACCTACTTCGGATTCCAGTTCTTTCCGTCCGCCGAACGTCGATTCACCGATGGCTAATTGTTTTTCGTTCAGGCAAGGATAGGCCGAATTGAGGAAGGCAAAGGTGTGCGCCACTTGCGGAATTTCGCCTACCGCGGTATTGTTATAACTTCGCATCAAGGTCGTATCGCAAGGCGTGCGTTTATACATCGTTGTGGTAGCGCCGGGTTTATGGCCTTGCGCGGGTGTCACATAAATGTTCGAACGTGTACGGTGGCTGTCGTCGGTATGTGAAGTACGTACCGAACCGTCGTCCGACGCCTTTTTACCCACTGTAATGGTAGTACATTCAAAACGATTGTCGTCCTGCGCAAGGGCAAAACTGCCGACAAGCATATAAACGGCAATAAGAAAAAAATTTTTCATGGAGTCAATTTTATAGTGAAGTTGCAAATTTAAAAAAATAAACAAACAATCGCTAAGCAATTTATATAATTTATTCATAATTAAATAAATAGATAAAAAATATTTAAATAAACAAAAAAGTGTATATTTGCATTAATTAACATCAAAACAAAAGAACTTACATTTAAAAATCAAACACATTATTTATGAAAAGATTTATTCTTATTGGATTATCATTATTGATGGCCGGCAACGTATTCTGCCAGGCACCCGACGGGACACTGGATAAAACCCAACAAAAAAAGGTAAAGGAAATCAACAAACAAACGCAAAAACAACACGACGATATTTTAAAACATCCTACGATGAGTGCGGAAGAAAAGCGGACTCGTATTCAGGCATCGAAGGACGAACGGGACGAGAAACTGGCCAATGTCTTAACGCCGGAGCAAGTGAGTACCGTAAAATCAAAAGACCCTGTTGACTTTGACGGAGCGGTTAAAAAAGTGGACAAACAAGAAAAAGCTCAATTAAAAGCCGAAAAGGACCAAAAGCTGAAAGATATCAGCCAGCAAGAGAAGGCGCTTGATAAGCAAAACGATGACTTCAAGCGGCAAATGGAAGATTTGAAGCGAAAACAAGCCGATTTGAAAGACCAACAAAAAGCATTAAAGGAAAAAAGAAAAGAGATTAATACCCAGTATAAATAAGCAAGTCTAATAGCATCTTAACCCGGAAAAGGGAATACGATTTCAAAAATTACAACGAAATCTATTCCCTTTTCTTATGTTAGGATGATTTTACCTAAATGAATAATTGAACAGAAGAGCTATTTTTTATTACCTTTGTAATAAGACTATTTTACGGAAGTGTTCTACATCTGATGATTTCGGATAAAAGAAACTCTATTCATTATCAGGAGACATATTATGAAACCGAAAGCCGTGGCCAGCATTTTACATAAATTCTACCACACCGGCCATGCAGGGAAAGAAGTAACACTCCCTATCCGGTTCGAAAATCCGGAGGAAGTATTTGACCCAAATTTGATGGGAGCTTCAGGGAAAACGCGTTTTGTGAACCCCGACTTATTTACCCGGCTGAATGAGAAGAACGAGACATTACCGCGCCGCACACAACTGTGCTTATCGTTTGATTTTGCCGACAAGCAATACTTTTCGAACGACGAACTGCATGAGATGCTGACCGATAATCTTCGTTTACAACAATTGAAAGTGTCGGAACAAATTTTTAAAATCTCGCTGATAGCGGTACATTTATGGTCTGTGACGGCGTGTCGCGCTTTGTGATCGACCGGTTTGAGAAACGCAAGCAGCACAAGCAATATGAAAATATTAGAGTGGAGGTAAGATGAAGAAACCGATTGATAATAGCAACCCGAGTTGTGGCATGATTATTTTGATCATAATTATGGTTACGTGTTTCTTTTTCTTGTTGGGATGCTAAATGCAAGCCATAGAAGATAAAGAAGCAGTTACATGTAAAAATCAAAACGATTCCTGTTGTGATTGTTTTTGAAATATTGAGATAACTTTGAAC
>JAVBOD010000001.1:0-2762 GCA_031551045.1 Bacteroidales bacterium | reverse complement strand
AATAAAGTCCTATAAAAGCCCCCAAAAGAAACTCATATCCGTATATTTCCTTAAGTATTTCCGGATAATCAGCAACGAGGCGGTAAGGTGATTTTTAACCGTATTTTTGGAGATTCCCAACCTATCGGCTATCTGTTCATGGCTCATACCGTCGGTACGGCTAAGCAGAAAAATTTTTTGTTGTTGTGGAGAAAGTTGTCCTATTGCTTCGTCTATCAGATGTTCAGTGTCTTTTACTTCCACCGTTTCAACCATATCATCGGTTTGCATTGCTTTATTGGCACGTACGATAGATTCCCATGCTTTTTTTTGCAGCCGCTGGTCATTACTGAGTTTTCGCAAATGATCCATAGTTTTGTTTCGTACCAAGATAAAAATATAAGCAGCCGGATTCTCCACCTCTCTCAGAGTATCTCTCTGCTCCCAAAGCTTTAAGAATATTTCTTGAATAATGTCTTCTGCAACATTCTCCGATTTTGTAAGGCTTACTACAAAAGCAAATAACTTAGCGCGATGCAAGCGGAATAGCATTTGAAAAGCTTGTTCATCGCCGGTAGCAATTTGCTTAAAAAGTTCTTTATCACTATGTAAGTAAACGGTTGTCACTTATTGTTGTAAAAATATATTCCCCTGAATTTTATTTTTTTATAAATTCAAAGAGACTGTTCTCTTTTGTGTTTGTGATTTTAAGCTACAAACATAATGATATAAATTTTTGTTTCAAAATTAGAGTGTAGATATGATTTAATTTAAGGAAATGATAGATGTTTTCATTTTATTTTGAAAAAGAAACTTAAAATCATTGGCAACTGAAAAATTAGTAAATTTGCTTTATAAATTCTCAAAAAATCACATGAAAAAACAAGAAATTATACGTTGCGGTTGGTGCGGATCCGACCCGCTGTATGTGAAATATCACGATGAAGAATGGGGTAAAGAAGTAACCGATGACGCTAAAATGTTCGAATTTTTAGTGCTCGAAAGCGCTCAAGCGGGCTTGAGTTGGATTACTATTCTTCGTAAGCGGGAAAATTACCGCAAGGCCTTTGCCGGATTCGATGCAAAAAAGATTGTGAAGTTTACGGAAAAAGACGTAGAGCGCCTGATGCAGGACGAAGGAATTATCCGCAACCGCTTAAAAATAAACTCCACGATCTCGAATGCCCGTTGCTTTTTGGCAGTGCAAAAAGAATTCGGTAGTTTTTGCAGCTACATGAAATCGTTTCTGCCAAACGGGAAACCGGTGGTAAACAAATGGAAAACACTGGCGGAAGTGCCGGCTGCTACCCCACTTTCCGACGCTATCAGCAAAGACATGAAAAAGCGCGGATTTAAGTTTTTCGGCACTACTATTTGCTATGCGCATCTGCAAGCCATTGGCTATGTGAATGATCACTTAATTGATTGCCATTGCCGGTAACGCTGTCTCAAATTTGATTATCTTTGTAAGATCGAAACTGCGATTGTAAACTTTACGGCCTTTGCGGTTAAAAATATTTTCAGATTATGGCAGAAAAACCGACAGCACCTCTACCCGAACGCATGCGTCCGCAATCGTTGGATGGCTATGTGGGGCAACGCCATTTAGTGGCGCAGGGGGCTGTGTTGCGTACCATGATTGACTCTGGAAATTTAGCCTCGTTTATTCTTTGGGGCCCGCCGGGCGTGGGAAAAACAACTTTAGCACGGATTATTTCGCACACATTGAATCGTTCGTTTTTCAGCCTTTCCGCCGTTAATTCGGGAGTGAAAGAAGTACGCGAGGTAATTGAAAAGGCTAAAAATCAACGTTTCTTCAGTCAGGATGCCCCGATTTTATTTATCGATGAAATTCATCGTTTCAGTAAATCGCAACAGGATTCGCTGTTAGGCGCCGTGGAAAACGGCACGGTGGTGCTCATTGGCGCTACTACCGAAAACCCGTCGTTCGAAGTAATTAGCCCGCTCCTCTCCCGCTGTCAGGTGTATGTGCTTAAATCGATGGATAAAAGTGATTTGGAAGATTTGCTGCAACGAGCTGTTTCGCAAGACGCTTATCTGAAAACCCGCCAGTTCGATATTCAGGAAACCGAAGCCATGTTTCGCTTTTCGGGAGGCGATGCCCGGAAATTACTGAATATACTTGATTTGATAGTCGGCACATATAGCGACAGCGATACGATTGTTATCAACAATGTCATTATCGGCGAGCGTTTGCAGGAAAACATTGCTATGTACGACAAAAGCGGCGAGCAGCACTACGATATTATTTCCGCTTTTATCAAAAGCCTGCGTGGCAGCGACCCGAATGCAGCCGTGTATTGGCTGGCGCGGATGCTGGCCGGTGGCGAAGATCCGCTATTCATTGCCCGCCGTATGGTAATTCTGTCGTCGGAAGATATTGGTATTGTGAATCCTAACGCGCTGCTCATGGCCAACACTTGTTTCGAGGCGGTAAATAAAATAGGAATGCCCGAAGCACGCATTCTTCTTTCGCAAACGGCTGTTTATCTGGCAACTTCACCCAAGAGTAACAGCACATACATGGCTATTGAAGCCGCCGCCGCCTTAGTTGTCGAAACCGGCGATTTGCCCGTGCCGTTACATTTGCGCAATGCTCCCACTAAGTTGATGAAAGAACTTGGTTATCACAAGAATTACAAATATGCCCATAATTTTGAAAGCAATTTTGTGGATTTGGAATACATGCCCGAGCAACTGGCAGGAACTACTTTATATGAACCTGCCAACAACGAGAAAGAGAAAAGTATTCGCGAATTACT
>JAVBOD010000007.1:0-6138 GCA_031551045.1 Bacteroidales bacterium | reverse complement strand
CACTTGCAAAAAACAAGCACATAATAAATAATGTGATTCTTTTCATAAAGTTAATTTAAGGTTAATAAATTGAGTTATTTGGGTTGTTTGTATGTTTCTTTGCAAAATAATTCAATACTTTCTGAGACACAAGGTTAGCGGCAAAAAATAACATATGTTAATTTTTACAAATGTAAAATGAAAAAATGAAAAAACAAAATTTCTCATTAACTTATTTTAGTTAATGTATTATAAAATGGAAAGAAATCGAATATGATTCAGCATTGGCTCTTTTTATTAACCATCCCATTTTCTCCCTTCCCATTTTTTTCGTACATTTGTAAAATATAGGATACATCTTGGCTATTTTCAAGTCTGTTTGAATTACGCTCGGCTTTCTCTATATTTGTAAATTATAGCAATTTTTTGAATGTGGAATAGAGGTCTATATTTAACCGGTTTAATTACGATATTATTGCTTTCTTCATTGAATCTTACCGCTCAAACACAGCGAATAAGAGGCAATGACGGCAATAACCCTACCGGACATTCCCACGAACACCAGGAAGAACCGGCCGATACCAGCAAAAAGCTGACATTGGAGACCTATGTCTTCCCCGACTCTGTTATCAAACGCAAACTCTTTACATGGACGGTCGATCAATATTTAAACGCACCCAAAGTAGGGCGCGTAGATACGATGATCAATGACCGGAGAACCGAATATCCTTTTTTTAGAGATGATGTAGGACTCACATTTTTAGGCACCTCCGGCTCTCCCCTGATGTTGCATGACTATTTTAAACGGCAAACTAACGACCGTTTCTACTACATCAGCCCTTATTTAGAATATCTAGTAACGCCCGGCAACATTCCCTTTTTCAACACCAAGGGGCCCTATACCAGATTGGAATATTACGGGACATTGTTCGGGAACCGTGTGCATGAAGAATCGAATATAAACGCAACGGTTTCGGCGAATATAAAACCGGAATGGAATGCCACGCTGCAATATCAACGCTACGGATCGCGCGGAATGATGCTCAACGAAGCTACCGATGTACGCAATATCTCGTTATCCTCAGCCTACACCGGAAAGCGCTACAGCGCCCACTTCGGTTATATTTACAACCGCATCAATAATGATGAAAACGGCGGTATGACCGACGATTTTTATATTTTAGATACCACGATAGATGCCCGGGCCATACCGATTTCGCTCTCCTCTGCCGGAACTAAAATAGCAGGCAATACGTTTTTCTTAACGCACTCCTACGGTGTGCCTATTAAATTTTCCAAACAAGATTCCAGCGCAACCGGAGAAGGCACTATGATGTTGTTGGGACACTCCATGGAATACAATACCTTTCAGCGTACTTATACCGATAATATTGACATTTCCGACAGTACAGGGAGGAATTATTACCATAATCAATTCTATATTCATCCGACACAATCGCGGGACTCCATGCGAACCCGGCTGTTTGACAACCGGCTCTTTTTACGTATCCAACCATGGTCGCCCGATGCCATTGTTTCAAAATTGAACGGAGGAATCGGTTATAGCATGGTCAAAAATTACGCCTACTCTCCGGACTATTATCTCCGGCCGATAGATGACGAAACGCAAGGCAATTTTTATATGTACGCAGGAGCGTCGGGCCTCTTTAAAAACTACTTTGCATGGGATGCGTTCATGCGTTATGAAATTGCCGGCTACTATGCCGGCGATATCGAAATAAACGGCAATGTGCGTATCTCTTCTTATCCGTTGAAAGGAGGCGTTCACTTATTGGGAAACATCTCCCTGAAAACACAAGAGCCGGATTACTTTTTAAATAACACCTATTCCAACCATTTGGTATGGCGAAATAACTTCGATAAAATAACCGAAACAAGCTTGCAGGGCACTTTATCTATTCCCGATTGGAAATTCGAAGCATCGTTTCGCTATGCACTCATTGCCAGCCCTGTATATTTTGGCATGGATGGCCGGCCGGTACAAGACGGAGGAACCGTGAATATCCTTTCGGGCTATGTAATGAAAAATTTCAAAGCATGGTACTTCCATTTTGACCATCGGATTTTATTGCAATTTTCGTCCAACAATGACATTATGCCCTTGCCTATTCTAAGCGCCAACTTAGCTTATTATTTTCAAATAGAAGCTGTAAAAAACGTATTGACGGTACAAATAGGAGCCGATACTTATTTCAATACCGCTTATCATGCCTACGGATACAACCCCGATGCAGGAATGTTCCACATACAGAACACTCGCAAAATAGGCGATTATCCATATATTGATGCTTTTGTAAATATGAAATGGAAACATGCCTGCATCTTTGCAAAAGTGGTCAATGTTAATCAAGGATGGCCCAACAACGATTACTTTTCTGCATTACACTATATCCGTTCGCAACGAGTATTCAAAGTAGGTATTTCGTGGACTTGGCTATAATTGCACAACGGAATTATTTTTGTATCATATACTATAAGGAGTACGCTGCACAACAATGAGGTACTTGCAAAAACATAAATTTTATATAATCGTGTTTCTCACGCTTTGCTGCGTGCTATATGCCCACAACCGGGCAGGATTCAGCCGACACGACAAATATTTGATTTCGCCCGGCGATACCATCGTATTTTCCGTACGTAATCATTATGGCGATTATTTTCTATACCGGTCGGAACCGGTAGGCTATCAGTTAGACCTCATCCGGTCATTTGCAAAATCACAACATTGCGCCTATCGTATTGTTGTAGAATCCGACTTGGAGAAACGCTGGAAAGGGCTATTAAAAGGCGAAGTAGATGTTGTTGTATGTACCAGTGAAGCCGACAGTATCCGAGAAAAATACGACAAACAAATCGTAACCAGCATGGCCATTGATGAAAATACCAATGCTGTTTGGGCAACATCCGTCAAGAATGTAGGATTAGTAAACGCCATCAATCGTTGGTTGGCACAATACCGCGACACGAAAGAGCACCAACAAAAGCAACAAAAATATTTCGAATCGCGCATGGTATTACCTGTCCGCACCACCTATGGCTCATTATCGCCCTATGATGCAGCCATTAAATACTACGCCGAACGCATTGGGTGGGACTGGCGTTTATTGGCCGCGCTGGTGTGTCAGGAATCGCGGTTCCAAAACGATGTCATTTCGAAACGTGGCGCCGAAGGATTGATGCAGGTGATGCCGCAAACCGCCGAGTTGTATGGAGTAGTCGATTTACAAGATCCGAAAGAAAACTTGCGTGCCGGAACGAACTTTCTGCAATCACTTCAGAAATATTTTGCCAAAGACAGTCTCATCGATGAAGCCAATCAGGTAAAATTCGTATTAGCCTCCTACAATGCCGGCCTTGGAAGAATCATCGATTGCCGGAAATTCGCCGAATCATTGAATAAAAACCCCAACGTATGGGAAGATGTCGCCTCCGTAATTCCGCTGATGAAACACGAAATACATTATTCCGGGGAAAGCATAGAACTGGGACGGTTCAAAGGTAACGAAACATTACGTTTTGTGGATAATATCATGGAACGGTATCAGCATTATCAAAACCTTATTGCCCAATAAGCGCTATTCTACTTTCAATGTTTTCTCGGGGCTGATGCGTGTAATTATCAGCGCAGGCAAAGTCAATAACAAGGTAATGCACACAAAGGTGAGGGCATTGACCGCAATAATATGCCACCAAGTGATTTGCACCGGCACCGTATCTAAAAAATAATTTACCGGATCAAGTTTGATGATGCCGAAACAAGCCTGCAGCGCGCATATTCCGATGCCGATAATATTGCCCCACAACATACCCTTCAATACAATGAATGCCGCGCGGTATATAAAAATCATACGTACATTCTCATTACGCATTCCCAACGCTTTCAACAAGCCTATCACGGAGGTTTTTTCAATCAACAATATCAATAATCCCGAAATCATATTAAACCCGGCGACTACAATCATCAGTGAAAGGATAATCCACACGTTCATATTGAGTAAATCGAGCCAATCGAACAGATTCGGAAATTTTTCGCGAATACTGGAGGCTCGCAGGCGAGAACCGTCGGCGCCAATGTAGTAAGCAAGAACGTCGTCCACTTTTTCCGCTAATGAATCCACGCGACTGAAATCGTCAATAAAAATTTCGGCGCCTGAAATTTGTCGTTTCGTCCATCCGCTGAGGCGTTGAATATGCTTGATATCGCACACAATAAAAGTTTTATCAATATCATCGATTTGCGTATCGAATAATCCGCTGATAGTGAATTTACGCACCCGTGGCGGGTCTTGTATAAAATACATTTCGAAAGCATCGCCTGTTTTCAGTTGTAAAATATTGGCCATGCGTTGCGAAATCAGTACTTGATTCGTTGTTGCCGTATCGTTTACCTGAAACAACTCGCCCTCTACCAGGCGCGATGATAAAAAACGTCCGTCAAAATCGGTTGAAATACCTTTCAGGGCAGCCCCCTGAATCTTATCGGCGGTTTTAATAATCCCGCTTTTGGTAGCATAAAACTGAATGTGCTCTACTCCATCTATTTCCTGCAGGTCCGTCAGCAAACTATCGGATATTTCGATGGGCTTGGTTTCCAAGGAAAGATTATCGTCATAATTAGTTATCACAATATGCCCGCTGAATCCCGTAAGCTTTGTCTTTATTTCGGATTTAAAACCGGAAATTACCGCTACTGAAATAAGCATGACCGTTAAACTTACCGCCACACTGAAAATGGCTATCCGTACCATCAGGCGCGACAAGCGGTTGCCCGACACAGGGTCGGTCGATAAACGGCGTGCTATGTATAGATTATAATTCAAGCGGCCTCCCCAAGCCCTCCGAAAGAGGGGCTTTTATGAGCGATATAGTAATATTTCTCTTTTGAATTCATTATCTCCGAATGCAAGGGCCTTTATTCCCCCTCTCCTTTGGAAAGGGACGGGGCAAGGCTTTCCTTTTTTTTCTTTCCGAATTTATCGACCAGCCATTTCGGGAACAGCACCACTCCAATAAATAGATAAGGGTAATAGGTAATCAACCGCCACAACAATGCAAAACCCATAGTGATACCGGCGACCGGAATAAAATCGCCCAGAAAATCTTTAAACAACCATTCGGCCACACCGCTTGCCCCGGGCGTAGGAGCAATAAGTTGCGCCAAGAACATCACTAACTGGCGGGCAAAAATGACCATATGGTCGTTCACCGCAAAGAAAGCGAGAAATAGCATATTTACTACCCAGTAGCGCGATGTCCACGAAATAAATGTAGATAAAGACGCTTTCAACCAAAACAGGAAATTCTTTCGGCGTAACATCACCGCGCTTTTGATAATATCGCGGCCGGCTTTGTCGGCCCCTTCCTGCCAGCGGCGCAAAACGGGCAATTTAAACACTGCTTTGATAAGGCGGCTCAGGCCATAGGGATTGATAAACATTCCGTAGGAAAGCAGCAACACCCACGCCAACTTTAAGCTGTAGCCGATAATCGTAATTAAAAACAGGTTGTGGGCCAATTGCTCGGAAGCTACGCTGAACAAAGCCCCGGAGCCCACCATCAGAATCAACAGGGGAAACATGATGATGAAGTACAACTCATCGAGCAGCGAGGTGGCCATGACAATAGCCGAACTATGTCCAACGCTGAGCCCTTCTTTATTAACATAGATTACCGCCACGCTGGTGCCTCCCACTGCCGACGGAGTCACGCACGAGGTAAATTCCCACAGCATGATAACGCGGAAGGCTTGCCGCCATTTCAGCTGTTTATCGGACAGGATGCGTATGCGCCACATGTAGCCGGCGTCGCGCCCTACCATGCATAAGATGGCACAAAATAGAAACAGCGCCGACGTCCAGGTAAACCGCAGGGAACGGAAAGCCGCAGGGTCGAATTCACCCCAAAACAGCCATACCACGACAGAGAGGCCCAATACGGTAGGAAATAATATTTGAAAAAGGCGCGATTTACGAATATACGCAAAAGTTTTACCTATTATTTTTAATAACATTCAACAAAGATAATTAAAAATTTCATTTTTTGTTTTACCTTTGCAGTAAATTAGCGGGAGTAGCTCAGTTGGTAGAGCATCAGCTTCCCAAGCTGAGGGTCGCGAGTTCGAACCTCGTTTCCCGCTCA
>JAVBOD010000070.1:0-5347 GCA_031551045.1 Bacteroidales bacterium | reverse complement strand
AAAATAATTCGCTTACAATCAAGCTATCCGGATACTTGCACTTTTACATTCATCGCCCGTAATTTATCGGCAATTTTTTCCAGTTCCGGGAGCGTTAGTTTTTCCAAATTTTTTGCCGGCGTTTCGCGGTCGATGGTGTATATCATCACTTCGCGCGGATTTACCTGCCGTACAATTTCCATCCATTTTTCCACTTCGTCGGCAGTGGTGTTGTCAATACGTTTCCCGTTCACTTCGCCGCGCAGGAACATGGTTTGAAGGATGAAGTTGCCATTCAGCCGTTTCATTTGCTCCACAATATCTTGTACAGAATAATTGCCTTGCGGTATATTCATGGCCCGGCACGTTTCGTTGATGGCGGAGTCCAGCTTCAGAATCGGACAGTCGAGGCGTTGCAGGGCGGCGCGTATTTCGTCGCGGTGTAAGTTTGTGGCGTTGGACAGCACACAAACACGCGCTTTCGGAAAATATTGGTTACGTAAAGCCAACGTATCGTCCACAATAGCCGGAAAATCGGGATGCATGGTCGGCTCTCCGTTGCCGGAAAAGGTAATCACATCGGGTGCTTCGCCTTTTTGCTGCATGTCGGCGAGGCGATGTTCCAAGGTGGCGCGCACCATTTCTCGGGTCGGAAGTTGTTTGTCTTTTCTCCCGTCGGCATTCCAGCCGCATTCGCAATAAATACAGTCGAAATTGCACCATTTCCCTTGGTCGGGCAATAAATTGATGCCCAGCGACACGCCTAAACGGCGGCTTTTTACCGGGCCAAATACTATGTTGTGAAATAAAATCATTTTGCTTCTTTGATTATAAATCTCAAGTTTTGAAAGATTTGACAAATTTTTAAAATTTGTCAAATCTAAACACAAAAAAAATGAACAAACATTATGCCGTTAGCAAGCGGGCGGTACTTTTGTCACGTAGCTTCCGGTTTTCGAAATCGAAGTTTTCTATCAAAACCAATCCCGGACGCTTACCTACGGCAATACTGCCGAGTTTTTTGTCCATATGCAGGGCTTTGGCGCCGCCTAACGTGGCCCATTCTATTATTTTTTCGAATGATAGCGCGGGAAATTCGCGTTGCAGTGTTTTCATTTCTTCCAAAATGGAGAGTTGCGTATTCGATGCCAAACTGTCAGTTCCCAAGGCAATCGTGGCGCCTTTCCGGAGTAGCCTTTCCACCGGAGGCAATACATTGTTAATGTATAAATTAGAGTTAGGACATAGCACCCATGCAATGTTCGGACAAATATGTATGGCGGCCTCATAATCTTCATCATCGGTAAACACGTTGTGCACCAGCAAAACCTGTATTTTTTCATTGATAAGCGGTAACAGGCGGTGAATGGACGTTTTTTCGATGGAAGCAGGCGGCGTCATGCCAGAACGGACAAACGAATCGTACATCTTTCCGCTGCCATGCAGGAATAATTCATTCTCTTCCGCACTTTCTTGATTGTGAATGGATAAAATGCCACGCTGTTTGGCGAATTCCACGCTTTTGCGAAATGCGTTTTCGTTCATGCTGTAAGGAGCATGTGGCGTAATGCTGGCGGGCAATTGCAGCTTATCCGCTTCTTTCAGGAATAGTAAGCATTCTTGCAAGCGCTGTTTGCACACTTTCTCGGGTAACCCTGCGACTTCTAAAAATGAATGATAGTATATGTTACTGTTAATTTTTACGGCAAAACTGCTATTGTTGTTAGAGATATCGCCTACCGCCACAATGCCTACGGCATACATAGCCGCATCGGCATGTTGCATGGCTTCCAATATTTGCTGGGTATCGTACGGTTTGCGTTGTATCATCTGTGCTATGAAACCGCTCATACCGGTGTGTGGCGCAATTTCTCCGCGAAGGTGCGATAGTTCCAAATGACAATGCGCATTTACAAAGCCCGGAACGAGAATGCCGTTGTAAAATTCAGTGCTTTCGGGCTCCGTACCGTTCAGTTGGCCGATTTCCGCAATGGAGCCGTCGTCCGCAAGGCTAACGAAGCCTTGCCGTATCGGCTCTCCGGAGTTGGTGATGAGGTAATGGGCGGCGATTTTTCGCATGGATGATTTCTATTTGTGGTTGGGCGGCTTGTTCCAGTTGCATCGGTTCCGCCTGCGGTGTGGCATTGACTGCAGGCGTTTCGGAAATTGTTTTTTGTTCGTCCATGCGAACATAAATAGTATCTTCTATCCAACATCTGTCTTTCTCCAATAGGTAGCGGAGATAGTTCAAGTCAAGCAATGGCAGCGTTTCTTGCTGTTTTTTTGAAGTTCCGGTTTCCCCGATTCTTTTTATTTTCAATTTATGCACCTGAATATGTTGCATGCTTTTTTTATCCAAATCATCGACGTTCAGCCAATATCCTTTAATATATTCAATATTTCGGTCTTTCACCACAAATGTCATGGAATAATCTTTTTCATTATCCTCGTGCATAAAGTCAACACGTTGCAAGTCAATCGTATCATTCTTATTGTTTGAAGATAAATAAGCCAGCATGTGTGGCGATACCGTGGAGTCGTCGGGGAAATAGCGGGCGGTAGCGTTCACTTCATAAATTCCCGGTTCCGTTACCTTTACTTCGAAATCCACTGTTTGGGGCTTCCCTTCTTCTTTGAAGGTGTATTTATTATCTCCTTTCCAAAGATTATTTTTTATTTCTGCTTGCGCAATGGCTTTGTCGGCATTGTCTTTGACGGCTACCAGGCGCTTATTCACATCTTCATAAATATCTTTTAATTGCCGGGGATGCCAACTGTAATAACTCATCGTAGAATCGAACTGGGCTTGGGTAATGCCGTGTTTCTCGAATATCGAATAATAAATATGGGTGGAATCGGCTTTTCTTCCAAGCGTAAACGAAAGCTCGTTTTCGTAAAGATACATCTCGGTCAGCACGGTGACGAACTTTCCGCGCGAAATACGTTCGTTGTTGCATGCTGCCAACAGCAAGATGAAAGAAAGGATAAAGGCCGTTTTTTTCATGTTAAAAAAGATTGCTACTCGCTTTAATTATCATGCAAAGATAACATATCCTTTTTTATTTAGCTATACGGCTCATAAGCTGTTAATAAATTTCGAACCGGGCAACGAGCCATATGCGCTGCTTTTATTACCTTTGTGTCATTATATTTTTTGTAAACCGGTATGTATATTCGTCCGCTCAAATTTCTGAAACGCCTGTTTCCTACATTTATCTGGAGTTTTCCTGATGAGAAAGAAGGCGTTTTTCTAACGTTTGACGATGGCCCGCGCCCCGAAATGACGCCTTGGGTACTCGACCAGTTGGACAAGCACAACGCCAAAGCGACGTTTTTTTGTTTGGGAAAAAATGTAGAAATGTTTCCCGAATTGTTCGAGGAAATAAAACGCCGCGGGCATGCTGTGGGGAATCACTCCTATAGCCATATTAAAGGCTGGGGCTTAGATACGGGACATTACCTCCGCGATGTGGATTATGCCGAAAGTTTTATCGGCGGCAATCTTTTTCGTCCGCCATATGCACGTATCAGGCCGCGCCAAGCCAGGGTGCTGAGCGAACGCTATAATATTGTGATGTGGAACATTATCAGCCGCGACTACAGCAAGCGTATAACGAAGCGCCAGTGCGTTTCGGGCGTGATAAAACATTTACATCCGGGTTGTGTGGTGGTGTTTCACGATTCGGTGAAATCGGCGCGAAACCTTTGGTATGCTTTGCCGCGAGTGCTTGATTTTATTGATGAAAAGGGATGGTGCTGTAAAAAAATAGAATTATAAAATAGACATGAATGTATTGTTGTTAGGCTCCGGTGGCCGCGAACATGCGCTGGCATGGAAGATTGCCCAGAGCCCTTTATTAAAGAATTTATATATAGCGCCCGGAAATCCCGGAACAGCGAGTGTAGGAATAAATATCGACGTATCGGCGACTGATTTTCCGGCCTTAAAAAAAGTAGCGCTGGAAAAACGTATCGATATGTTGCTCGTGGGGCCCGAAGATCCGTTGGTAAAAGGAATTACCGATTTTTTTGCGGCCGACGAAGCATTGAAGCACATTGCTGTGATTGGCCCCGATAGTCGCGGCGCACAGTTGGAAGGCAGTAAAGATTTTGCAAAAATTTTTATGCGGAAATATGCCGTTCCTACAGCCGCTTATCACACGTTCACGGCTGAAAATTTGCAGGAAGGTTTTGCATTTATCGATACGTTGAAAGCGCCTTATGTGCTCAAAGCCGACGGGCTGGCGGCCGGCAAAGGCGTGTTGATTCTTGATTCGGCCGGCGAAGCTAAAAAAATGTTGCAGGAAATGTTGCACGGAAAATTCGGTGCGGCCGGCAACAAAGTGGTAATAGAAGAATTTTTGAAAGGAATAGAGCTTTCCGTTTTTGTGCTTACCGATGGAAAATCATACAAGATATTACCCGAAGCCAAGGACTATAAACGCATTGGCGAAGGCGATACCGGCTTGAATACCGGCGGTATGGGGGCTGTTTCGCCGGTGCCGTTTGCCACGCCGGAATTTATGCAAAAAGTGGAACAACGTATTGTGAAACCCACGGTGGAAGGGTTGCGTACAGAAGGAATTACCTACAAGGGATTTATTTTTATAGGATTGATGAATGTGGGCGGAGAGCCATTTGTCATAGAGTACAACGTGCGCATGGGCGACCCTGAAACCGAAGCCGTGATGCCGCGTCTGGACGCCGATTTGCTCGATTTGTTCGATGGAGTGGCCAAGCAAAATTTAGACACGAAATCGTGTTCTGTATTTTCGTCGGCAGCCGTCACGGTAATGTGTGTCTCCGGCGGTTATCCCGGCGATTATGTGAAAGGAATGCCGGTTACCGGAACGGAACAATTTGTACCGAGCCTGATTTTCCACGCCGGCACAGCGATGAAAGACGAGGTGCTGGTAACTTCGGGCGGGCGGGTACTGGCCGTTACTTCTTTGGCTGAAAACATGGAACAGGCTCGCTTGAAATCCTATAAAACCATTGGCCTGCTTCATTTCGAAGATATGTATTACCGGCGCGATATCGGAAACGATTTGCAATAATTAGTAGAACGATGTACCTATCCTACCTGAAACGGAATACCTACGTTGCTTTTATTGTTTATTTGCTGGTGCTGTTTGTATTATGGGCGCCCCGTTTATTTTTTGAAATAACTCCACCGGCCGATTTTCATGTAAGTCAAATGCCCCTTCAGGCTTTCTTTTTGGATTGGTTACAATTGGACGGAGTTAACGGGCGTTGGGTGGCTTTTGTTTGCACGTACTTGAATGCGTGTTTCCTATGGATGCTTAACGTGCGCCATATTTTCCTGAAAGCGAACGAGCATCTCTTACCCTTGTGCTACATCGTGTTT
>JAVBOD010000048.1:0-30593 GCA_031551045.1 Bacteroidales bacterium | reverse complement strand
CGGAACAACTCCCTCGTCAACTCCTCCATTTTTCCCACGGGAGTTACGGCTATTTTCTTGGTTTTCGGTAGCCCTTTGTGGTATTTTGAAATAAATATTTTTTCAAAACCCAATTTCTCGGCTTCAGCAATGCGTTGTTCTACGCGCGATACGGGGCGGATTTCGCCGCTCAGGCCGACTTCGGCGGCAAAGGCATAACGCGACGGAATGGCTAAATCGAAATTCGAAGAAAGAATGGCCGCCACTACCGCTAAATCCACTGCCGGATCAATCACTTTCAGGCCGCCGGCCATATTTAAAAATACATCTTTCACAGCTAATTTAAAGCCGGCGCGTTTTTCGAGTACGGCCAGCAGCATATTCATCCGGCGCACATCGAATCCGGTGGCCGACCGTTGCGGCGTTCCATACGCTGCGGTGCTCACCAGCGCTTGTGTTTCGATGAGAAAGGGCCGTACGCCGTCGAGCATAGCAGCAACGGCAATGCCACTTAATGCTTCGTCGTGCTGTGTGATGAGTATCTCCGACGGGTTGCTTACCTCGCGCAAACCGCTTCCCAACATTTCAAAAATGCCGATTTCCGCCGTCGAGCCAAAACGGTTTTTAATGCTGCGCAACAACCGATACGCATGGTTGCCGTCACCTTCGAATTGCAATACCACATCGACAATGTGTTCTAGAACCTTCGGCCCTGCGATACTGCCATCTTTAGTAATATGCCCGATAATGAAAACCGGGGTTCCCGTTTCTTTGGCATATTTCAATAAAAGGGCTGCGCATTCGCGTATCTGCGACACGCTGCCCGGCGACGATTCGATGCGGTCGGTGTACAGCGTTTGAATGGAGTCGATGACCATCAGTTGCGGCTGCAAAGCTTGCGCCTGCACCAGAATATTTTCGAGCAACGTTTCGCTCAGGATGTAGCAATTGTCGCCTTTCCCGCCTAGACGTTCGGCACGTAGCTTGATTTGCTGCACGCTTTCTTCGCCCGATACATACAGCGTTCTCAGTTGTTCGCGGTGCAACGCCAGTTGTAAACTCAGCGTCGATTTTCCGATGCCGGGCTCGCCGCCGATAAGCACTAAGGAGCCTTGCACCATGCCGCCTCCCAACATGCGGTCCATCTCGCCGCTTCCGAGGCTGATGCGGGCTTCGTGTTCGTAGCTGATTTCGTCCACGCGCTGCGGAATGGGTTTTGCTTGTGTGAATGATACACGTGTCGCGCTGTTACCACTTTCTTTTGCAATGGTTTCTTCCACAAAGGTGTTCCACTCGCCACACGAAGGGCAGCGGCCGAGCCATTTTGCCGATTCGAATCCGCATTGCTGACAGAAGTATGCTTTTTTAATTTTTGCCATGATACAAAGGTAAGAAAAATGGTGAAAGGGTAAAATGGACAAGGGTGCAAAGGAAAACCCCTTTCACCCTTGAACCTTTTCACCTTTGTGCCTTTTACCGGGCTTCCCACTGTTGCAGTTCCGCAATGGCATACTGGCAATCGCGTTCGGCTTCCAGCGCATTGTCAACGGCAGCGTAATATACCGACAGTTCCATTAAATATTCGATGAGCGAAAGCTGTCCTTGTTCTAACGCTTTTTTAAGCAGCTCTTCGTTATTCGCAGACTGTAAAGTGGTGCGGTAATTGCTGGCTGTTTTCTGTAAGCGAACGGCTTTGTCGTATTGTATTTTCAGCGTATTGTTGAATTGCAGCAAGGCGTCGGAAGCCACGCTTTGCAGCGCCGTTGTCTGTGCCTTGGCGTGTTTCACGGTGTTTTTATTTTCCCACAGCGGAATGGAAACACCCACGCTGATACCTTGCAAGGTTGTCCCGGCGATGCGCTCGCTCATGTAACCGGCCGATAGTTTCGGAAGGCTCATAGCGCGGCTTAGTTTTTCCTGCTGTTTGCTCAGTTCCACGTCTTGTTCCATAAATTGCAACTCCGGATTATTTTGTTTGGCCGTGGCATACCATTGCTCGAAATTCTCCGGAATGAGATAGGGCGCATACGTTTTTTCTTCGAACGATAAAGGCTTCCCACCGTTCATCCGCACTAATTCCGCTTGCCGCGCCGCACGTTCCGTCTCATTAGTTTCGAACGCTTTTTGTGCATTCAGCAAATTCAAATTCGCCTTGTTGCGCTCCAATATATTGGCATCGCCGCGCTCGAATTTTGTTTGATACGCTGCGGCTGTTTGTTGCGCGTGCTGCAAACGTTTTTGCAATTCCTCGTGCAAGGCATTCCGGTACACCAGGTCGCAACAAACCATGCTTGCCTGTAGCAATAACGCTTTTCGTTGTTGCGCGTATTCCAAATCGGCTTGCGTGTTGCGGCCTTTGGCAATAAGTGATTTGTAGCGGTAGGCCGTAGGAAAATCGAACGACTGCGAAACATTCACGTCCGTGCGGTTGCCCATATCGGCAGGGCTTCCCCACAGGTAATTCACTTCCACTTCGGGATTGGGCAAATAGATGCCGGTTTTATTCCCCAGTTTCTGCGATTCGGCTTGCTGTTTGAGCGCCTGCAAGGTCGTGTTATTTGCTTCTATGGTTTGCAACACCGTCTCGAAACCGCTTTGCGCCATTGCCGGAAACGCAATAGCGGCAAGCAGTATGTTGATGAATATTTTTTTCATGTTTAATCTATTTATATTTTTTCTATATAGGCTTTGTCATTCTGAATGAAGTGAAGAATCTATGATTTTAGATAGGCTTCTGTCACGCGCGCTGCGCGCCATTCATCATTCTAATACAGATTCTTCGCTACGCTCAGAATGACAAACTCACAGAAAACTTAATTATCCGCCTGTTTTATATTTCGTATCTTTCTCTTTTGTAACATTTCATATACCACCGGCACGATGTAAATATTCAGCAAGGTCGATGTGAGCAAGCCTCCCAAAACGACTACCGCCATCGGGCTTTGAATTTCGTTGCCGGATTTATCGCCGTTCAATACCAGCGGAATCAACGCCAGTGCGGCGGTTAAAGCCGTCATCAGAATAGGATTCAACCGGTCTAACGAACCTTTTACGATCGTTTCGCGTAACGGCAATTTTTCTTCCTGTAAATGCTGGTATTTCGAAATTAATAAAATCCCATTGCGCGTGGCGATACCGAATAAGGTGATAAAACCGATGATAGACGGAATGCTCACAATATCGGAGGTAAAAAATACCGCCAAGACACCGCCGATGAGCGCCAACGGTAAATTCAACAGTACAATGGCCGAAAGCGTGAGATTTTTAAACTCTCCGTAAAGCAATAGAAAAATCACGCAAATGGCCAGCAGCGAAGTAAGCAGCAAGGTGCGCGAAGCGCTTTCGGCGTTTTCGAACTGGCCGCCGTACTCAATGCGGTAGCCTTCCGGCAAGGTGATGTTTTTGCCGATGGTTGTTTTAATATCGTTCACCACGCTCTTCAAATCGCGCCCCGACACGTTGGCCGACACCACCATCTTTCGTTGCACATTTTCGCGGCTGATGGAATTAGGGCCGCCCACGGAAACAATTTCCGCCACTTCTTCCAACGGAATTTTTCGTCCGTTTTCCGTATCTATCAAGGCCGATTTTACATCGTCGATACTTCCGGTATAGTTTTTATTCAGGCGTAATATCAAATCGAAACTGCGTTGCTCTTCGTAAATGTCGGCGATTTTTTCCCCGGCAAAAGCAAGTTCCACAAAACGGTTGAAATCGTCGATGCTGATGCCGTATTGTGCCAGCATTCCGCGGTTGGCGCGGATTTGCAGTTGCGGCGTTTCCGTTTGTTGTTCCACGCTCACGTCCACCAAGCCGTCTATATTATCGATGGTATTTTTAATTTGATTTCCCATCATGTAAAGACGGCTCAAATCCGAGCCGAATAACTTAATAGCAATGTTGGCGCGGGTTCCCGAAAGCATGTGGTCGATGCGGTGCCCCAGCGGTTGCCCTACCGTAGCGGCAACGCCCGGAATAGCCGCAAATTTTTCGCGTACTTCCGTCAGAAATTCTTCGTTACTTCTGTCTTTTAATTGATAGTTCACATCAATCTCTGCACTGTTGGTGGCTTGCGAATGTTCGTCCAATTCACCGCGGCCGGTGCGTCGCGCCGTGCTTTTCACTTCGGGAATTTTCAGTAATTCCGACTCCATAAGATTTCCTAAGCGATTGCTTTCTTCGAGCGAAACACCCGGCTTCACGACTGCCGAAATGGTTAACGACCCTTCATTGAAGTCAGGCAAAAAACTTTGTCCCATGGTAAAAAACAAACCGGCCGACAACACAAATACGGCGATAGTCGGATACAGCACTTTCTTCTTGTTCTGCAACGTCCAATTCAGCGAACGGTTGTAGATAGCCGAAAGTTTGCGTGTCAACCAACTGTCTTTTTCTTTTTTGCCGAGATATTTTTCGCCCGAAAGCATAAGTTTGCAAAGCAAAGGCGTTACTGTCATCGCAACAATCAACGACATGAAAAGCGCCACGATATAAGCCACTCCGAGTGGTTTCAACATACGCCCTTCCATCCCCGAAAGGAAAAACAGCGGAATAAAAGCAACGATGATAATGAACGTAGCGTTCAGAATCGAAGCGCGTATTTCCCTTGATGCATCGAAAACAACGGTAAAAACAGCTTGCCGTTCTTCGCGCGGTTTCCGGAAATTTTGCCGCAGGCGTTTATATACATTTTCCACGTCGATGATGGCGTCGTCCACCAGCGAGCCGATGGCGATACACATACCGCCGAGTGTCATCGTATTGATGTTCATTCCCAATAAGTGCAACACAATGATGCATCCGAGCAGCGACAACGGAATGGCAATCACGGAGATTACCGTAGTACGGAAACTTCCCAAAAACAAAAAGAGAATAATGATGACGAACAGCGCTCCTTCGAGCAATGCTCTTCCCACGTTGTTCACCGATGCTTCAATGAAGTCGGCCTGACGGAAAATTTTGGTATCCATTTTTACATCCGCCGGCAACGATTGTTGAATTTCGTGCAGGTTGCGTTCAATGTTTTCCGTCACGTTCAACGTATTGATGTTTGGTTGTTTCGATACGGATATGATGACCGCGGGCTTTGCATTTTGCGAGGCGTAGCCCATTTGCACGGCGCTGCCGATTACTACATCGGCCACATCCGAAATTACGACCGGTTTTCCGTTCACGGTTTTGATAAAGGTATTTCCCAATTCTTCCAAATCATTGGTGCGCGCCATGCCGCGAAGGGCGTATTCATTACCGTAGTCGCGAATCACGCCGCCGGTGGAATTGTTGCTGAGCGTACTTCCTACGGCAGCCAATTCGTAGAGGCTTACACCATAGGTATCCATCTTCTGAGGGTCGGCAAGGATTTGATATTGCTTGTAGTCGCCGCCGATAATGGTCACTTGCGATACGCCGCCGGTGGCTAATATGGCTGGTTTCACAATCCATTCGGCCACGGTGCGTAAATCCATGAGCGAAGTAGAGTCGGCTTGCAAACCGATGAACAGAATTTCGCCCATCACGCTGGATTGCGGCGCCAGCACCGGCACCACGCCGGCAGGCAAAGCGCCGTTGAGCGTTACCATTTTTTCGCTCACAATCTGGCGGGCTTTGAAAATGTCGGTTCCCCAGTCGAATTCCACCCACACAAAAGAGTATCCCTGCATGGAGGCCGAACGCACACGCCGTACATCGGTAGCGCCGTTCACGGCGGTTTCAATCTGAAATGTCACTAAGCGTTCCACCTCTTCCGCCGACATGCCGTGCGCATCGGTCATCACTACTACCGTAGGGGCAGTGAGGTCGGGAAACACGTCGATATCCATTTTTTGCGCCGTGTACGTTCCGGCCGCTATCAGCAACACTGCTCCCAACAACACAAATAATTTGTTGTTGAGCGAGAATTTTATGATTTTGTTTAACATGATATTTAACGATGAATGATGAACGATGAGCTATGAATGAAGAACAAATGTTCAACGTTAATAGTTCATCATTCATAGTTATTAATGAACGTGTCCCGAATGAGCGTCTAAAGCGCCTGCCGATTGCGCCAGCTTTACTAAAATCGCGCCCTTACTCACTACACGTTCGTGTTCGGCGAGGCCTTCCGAAATTTCTGTCCGCATACCGTCCGTCACCCCTTTACGAATGGAGCGTTTTTCGAAGAGTTCGGGCGTGAGTTGCACAAACACAAAATAATTTCCCATTTCTTCGACAATCGCAGCACTTGGAACGGTAACGGCTTGGCTGTTTGTCCGCGTTTTGATAAACATTTCTACAAAACTTCCAGACAATAAACCTACGTTGTTTTTCACTTCGAACAACACCGGAATCAATGGATTTTCCACACCGGTCGATTTACCGAACGACAGCACTTTCCCGTCCAACTCTTGCAGCGAGTATGTTTTATTCTCGTCCATTACGCGAATGTTAGCTGATGTGATGCCGCCCAACACCGGAAAATATTTCGGTTGCAAATTCGCTTTGATAAGTAAATGGCGGTTTTGCGAAACCGTCAACACCGGCTGCCCGGCTTCGATGTATTCGCCGTTTTGCACCGACACTTGCGTTATGAATCCATTAATGGGTGCGCTGACCAATTGTTTTCCGGCCGAAAAGTTTTTCTGCAAGTTGTTATACACAATCTCCGCATTGGTAAATGCTGTTTGGGCAGCCAGCAATTCGCTGTCCGAAACGATTTTTTCTTTTGCCAGTTCTTTTTTTCGTTCATATTCGGCTTTTGCACGTTTGTATTCGCTTTCCGCTTCGTTGTAACGCACCGCCATATTATTGTCGGCCATGCCGCCACCTTCGATGGCGAACAAGGTTTGCCCGGCATTTACGGCTTTCCCGCTGGTTACATTGTCGCCATGAAACGCCACAATACCGTTTGTTTTAGCCGTTACTATCCGCTCGTCGGATTGCGAAGGAAGTATTTGCGCCGTAGTGCGGATAATTTGCCCGAACGGCTCCTTGCGCGCTTCTTCCGTAGCAAAATCGACTTTCCAGCTTTGTTCCTTGGTAAATGTCACGGCATTGCTGTTGCTTATCATCGCATCTTCGGCGGTGTGAAAGGCTTCGTGCTCATCGGTGTACACCACCACATTGCGAATCACTAATTGCGACGCGCCTTCGGGTGTAGTGATGTCGAACACTATTTTACCCGCTCCGGCAACAACCGGCTGCAACGAGAAATTATAAATTCCTGCTTTGGTGGGATTCTCCAATGTCTGGCGAATACCGTCGGAGCCTACAATCAAGCTGGCGGTAATGCTTCCGCTTTCCAAGGGTTTGAAGTCTTTCAACCACGAAAAGTGTGCGAGCACAGTACTTTGCTGCCCAACCACAAAGGGCGTTGCTTCGGCAAACACCTCGAAATTTTCGTTGTAAGCCGCCAGTTGAAGCGTGGCGTCGTGCACATGCTCCTGGGCCGCTTCCGGCCTGTTTTTACAGGCGCCTATAGCAAACACTAAAAGCGATGCTACGATTATTTTATACGTTTTCATTTTTTCGAAAAATTAATGTTTATGATTGTGTCCGGCGTGGTCGTGCCCGCAATCGTGTTTTGCCGCATCGGTTTTCATTGTTGTGTCGGCTTCCGTTTTAAACTGTTCCTGCGCTGCCGGTTTTGCCGGTTCGGCATGTGTTGCGCCTTCGTGCACCGTGCCATCGGGATGCGTGTGCGTAGCCGGTTTTTTGGCGCTGTTGTTACGACAAGAAGAAACTCCTATTACTAAAAGGAGAGATGCTAATATTATAATTGTTTTTTTCATGATACTGATTTTTGTGGCACACAGAATACACAGATTTTACGGATTGGCGCAGATAAATACATCTAACCGTGATAAGCTGTTTTATCAGTATTATCAGTGTGCTTGTAAATTTTTAAATTGAAATTTGTGAATTATCTCCCTAAAAGTGGAGCGCAGTAACGCTGCATTATGCAAAAGTTCATGCTCTATTCCCTCTTCTTTGGAGAGGGTTAGGGAGAGGCCGGAAAATCAGCAAACCGGCGGCGCCCGTAACCCGCAGGCTCCGGATGCAATAAGGGAATATAATAGAGGAGGCGGACAAAAGTCGTAGAAAAAGACCAATTCCGCAGGTGCCTCGATGTTTGTTATGTCGAATAAAGCAAGGTCGTGAAAAGGGCAATCGTGGGGACATGCTCCGTCCGAAATGTGTTGCAGGGCGTTATCCCTGCTCGATACAAATTCTTGTAGGAGTTTGCAAGCCGAACTGCTATCTTGGTGTTGGTGGCCGTTGCAGCAATCGTCTTCAGCATGTTCTCCCTCGTGGCAATGCGAGGTTATGAGGCACATTGTTTGCCCATGATGATGGTGAGGCACCACTGCATGAGCCACCAGCAAGGTGTTTGCTACGAGTAAAAAGAATATGCTGCAAAATTTTTTCACGCCAACATGTAATCAACAGAATGACAAAGATAAGAATTTTTTGAAGAAATATGAAACGTAGCCTCTTCCAACCCTCTCTCCCGCCGGCGGAGATGTCCGTGGGGCGAGGGTGGATAGGTGATGACACATTGAAAATACACCTTACACCACCGGGAATTGCTAAAAATGTATAGAATAACATATTTTAAAATGCTAAAAATCAGTAATTTAAAATATGTATCTCTCTCAAAAATTACCAATCCTAAATATTTTTCAATGTCGGTATCGGGGGCAAAAGAACAGTGGGCTGCATTTTTCGCACGGAAAATAGTCTATGCAATGAAAAATGGCAGTATCCCGTGCGAAAACCGCTATCCGGTTTTTTAGCTACTAAGGTTAAACGTATTTATGAAATAAGGTTTTAGAGGCGTTTCTGTTGAAAGATTTGACAAATTTCAAAAATTTGACAAATCTAAACAATCACCCGCCCCCTCGTTAAGCCAAGGTTCAGGCCATTGTCCGAACGGTGCTGGTAGGGCAAAGGTGCCTGCTTAATAATAGTTACACATTCTTGAAATTTTTATAATTGAGTAATTTTATGGCTCCAGCCGTGTTTTCGAATGTGCCGGCATAAATAATCGTTTTGCTGCTAATCCGGCCTCCAAGAACACTATCTATTGCTTTTAATCCCTTTTCAAAGCCGGTATGATAGGTTTGTGCTGATTTAATTTCAATAGCATCGAACCGGCTGCCCTGTTTTAACAGTAAATCCACTTCATTTTCATTGCTGTCGCGATAGAAAAATAAGTTACTTTCTCTTCCTTTATTGTAACAGCGCTTCAAGGATTCGGACACAATAAAATTTTCGAACAGGTTGCCTCTTATTTTGTCGCGGGCCAATTGCTGTGGCGTTTCTATCCCCAACAGGTAACAAGCCAGCCCTGTATCAATAAAATACAGTTTCGGCGTTTTAATTAGCCGTTTAGAAGTATTTTCGAAATAGGGCGGTAACAAGGTAATGATGTAGGACGCTTGCAAAACCGATAACCACGACTTTATGGTATTGGCAGCTACGCCTACCTCGTTCGACAAGTCGGATGCATTGAATAGCGAGCCTACCCGTCCGGCACACAATCGCAGGAATGTTTGGAATTGCAACATGTCTTTCACCTGCAACAAATCGCGTACGTCACGTTCGAGATAGGTTTTTACATAATTAGGGTAGAGGTATGACGCCACATTTTTTCCGGCGTAAATAGCCGGATAGAAGCCGTCAAACAACAATTCGTTCAACGATTTTTCGCCCGGCATATCTTGAACCTCGGCGTAGGAAAGGGGAAGTAATTCAAAAACAGCTGTGCGCCCCGACAGTGATTGAGTAATGTTTTTCAACATAGAAAATTGTGAGCTTCCCGAAAGAATAAAACGCCGAGACGGATTATCGTCGACTATTCCTTGTATGTACGATAGCAAGTCCGGTGTATTTTGTACTTCGTCTAAAATCATTCCTTGCGGATCCTGATTTAAAAATGCAATCGGGTCGTTTATTGCGAAACGGCGGATATCCAAGTTTTCTAATGAATAATAAGGCAACTTATGAAATAGATGCTTGATTAAAGTCGTTTTACCTGATTGCCGGGGGCCGGTAATTATTATGACAGGGAAGTATTTAATAGCTTCCTGTATTGATGGAGTAATAGCTCGTTCTATAAATGATGTTTTCATATTTATGCAAATTTGCAATTCAATTGCAAATTTGCATAAATATTTATTTATTACCAAATAAACTACCCCGCGGCAAGCTGTCGGGGGGGATCCCGCAAGGAGTATTTTTTATTTTTCCATATAAGCCTCGTTAATCCAAACTTCCGGCCTTCCGGTTCTTCTTCTTTCCACCCATCAATACCGACAGCAGCGCGACGAATCCCAGCACAATCATCATAATGGCTTGCGTTTCGTGCGAGATGGTGGCAAACACCACGCCTTGCGTTTGCGGAATGTTATATAATGCTAAAAGCGCCATGGAAATGAGCAAGTGGTAGGCGCCCAACCCGCCTTGC
Organism: Bacteroidales bacterium; assembly: GCA_031551045.1. GTDB lineage: Bacteria > Bacteroidota > Bacteroidia > Bacteroidales > UBA932 > JAVBOD01. The sequence goes on along the minus strand of JAVBOD010000048.1, from coordinate 20,167 downwards.
ACGGGCACTATCATGGCTAAGCTGCCTACGACTAACAAAAAGAGCGCGTCAATTCCATTGAGCGATGCGGTTTCGGGAATGGCCAACATCGTGGTGTAGCCTTGCAGCCAATAGAGAAGCCACAACAGGAAGGAATAAAAGAAGAAAGTGCCGCGTCGCTGTAGCCGGAATCCGCTTTTCAGGCCGGCTGCTAATCCGCGGAGCGAGTTGCCTATTTTCCGGACGAAATGCATTTGCGCCAAACGCTTGCGGAAAACCCAAATCAGCAGCGCCGGTAATACTATACATCCGGCCGCTAAAACCAACAGCATTCCCACGTGGCCTTCGGTGCGCGACAAAATGGGTTGCCACAGGTTGGTAGTCATAAATTCGCCGAACGTGTTAATCCGTAAAAAGAATACCGCCACCGCGATGATGAGCAAACACAGGGTGTCGAAAATCCGTTCGAGCACAACGGTTCCCAATAGTGAGTCGAAAGGGATTTTTTCGGTTTTGCGAAGCGCCCCGCAACGCGCCAATTCGCCGAAGCGCGGCATGGCAAAGTTGGCTAAGTAAGTAATCATTACCGCGTCATACGTGTGTTTGAACGAGGGTTTGTAACCCAGCGGCTCAATAATGAGTTGCCAGCGCCGTGCGCGGACTAAAAAAGCCATAAAACCGGCCAGCAGCGAAGCGCCGATCCACCAGTAGTCGGCCGTGCGGATGCCTTCCCACAAATCGCTCCACGAAACGTTTTTGAAGGCAATATACAGTAAGAAAACAGCCAGTCCCAGAAAAAGGACATATTGCAGTACTTTTAGAATGATTTTTTTATTCGACGGGCTTGCCTGCATGGGGCGTTATTTTACCAACTTGTTGGTGTCCGAGTCGGGGAATACCAAGGCGGGTTTGAATCGCTTGGCTTCTTCGAAATCCATGGCGGCATACGACATGATGATGACTAAATCGCCTACGTTTACTTTGTGTGCTGCCGCTCCGTTGATGCCTATTTTCCCGCTGCCTCGTTCGCCTTTGATGACATACGTATCGAAACGTTCCCCGTTATTGATATCGGCGATGGTTACTTTTTCGTAGGGAATCAAATTTGCGGCATCCATAAGGTCTTCATCGATGCTGATGCTGCCCATGTAATGAAGATTGGCTTCCGTAATTTTAGCGCGGTGTATCTTCGTTTTCAGTATTTCTATTTGCATAAATGCTCCTTCGGTTTCTGAAATAGGGGGGCAAAGGTACGAAATATTTTTAATACGCTTATTTCAGCCGGATATTGTCAATCAGCCGCACGGGAGGCGCCCACGCCGCCACGCACAGCTGCACCTGTTCGGCCTCGTCCCAGTTTTTGATGGCTTGCAGCGTTTTGGCATTGACTACCGCCACGTATTCCGGCTCCACCTTTCCGGTAGCGCCGATGCTCTCCAGCGCCCACTCCTTCAGCGCTTCTACGCTCATTGATTCCATTTTTTTTGTAGCCTCGAACAATGTTTTTGCTATAACGGGGACTTCTTTCCGCATCTCCGGCGACAAGCGGCGGTTGCGCGAACTCATGGCCAGGCCGTCGGCTTCGCGCACAATAGGGCAGGCCACAATATTTACCGGATAGTGTTTTTGCCATACCAATTCGCGGATAATGGCCAGTTGCTGGAAATCTTTTTCGCCGAAAAACGCGTAATCGGGGTTGCAGTATTCAAACAGTTTGCTCACGATTTGTCCCACGCCGTTGAAATGGCCGGGGCGGAAAGCGCCTTCCATCACTTTTTCCATTTCGCCGAAATAAAATTGCCGCATGTCGGGTTCGGGATACACTTCTTTTTCGCCGGGTGCAAACACCACATCCACGCCGTGCGGCTCGAGCAGCGCTATATCGTCTTCCATGCACCGCGGGTAACAATCGAAATCTTCCGGGTTGTTGAATTGCGTGGGGTTTACAAAAATGCTCACTACCGTATAACCGCACTGTTGGCGGCAAGTATCTACAAGCGAAAGATGCCCTTCGTGCAAAGCGCCCATCGTGGGGACTAAGCCGATACTTTTTTTACCTCGTACGCTGTTTAAATCTTCCTGGAGTTCTTGGATGGTTTTTATGATTTTCATAATCGTTGGTTTTCGTTTTTGTATGTTTCGTTGTCATGCTGAGTTCTTCGCCTTGCTCGGAATGACAATAAGGTTTTTCTTCATTATCGCACCCTAAAACGTATTCGCAATACATCGTTTTCGTACGACGTGGAAATAATTTCGAACGTTCCGGGTACTTCCGAGGTATTTTTTACATGTTCGCCGATGCAGGCGCATACATCGTAATCGCCGATTTTCACTATGCGGATTTTCCCTTGCCGCGCATGCTCGGGCAGTTTTGACAAATCCACGATGCCGGTTGCTTCGTCGGGTGTTAAAAACAATTCGTTCACCGGCAAATGCTGTGCTAAAACATTATTTACAGTAGTGGTTATTTGAGCTACCTCGTCGGGAGTGAGGTCTCGTGAAAAATGATAATCGCATTTGGATTTTTTCTTTTCTAAATGCGAGGAGAATGCCCGCCCGCAATCGAACATATTCACCATCGTCCGGTTGAGGATATGCTCGGCGGTGTGCATCGGCGGATCGTAATCTTTCATATACGCAATAAAAATTTTACGCAAAGGTAGGAAAAAGATTCGCGCGAATACAAGGCGCTTATTTTACCATTTATTATAGTGAATTTTTGTGCTATCGGATTTATCTTTTGGGGCGCCTTCTTCTGCTGGATAGCCCAATGGAATAATGGACAACGCTTTAATGTTGCCGGGAAGATGAAGGAGTGCATTCACTTCTGCTGCACGGTCCTCATACGGAAAAACGGCTGTCCACACAGCGCCGATATTCATAGATGCGGCTGCTAACAATATATTCTGGCTGGCTGCCGAACAATCTAAAAACCAGCAATTATCCGACAACTCGACATCGCCGCATACCATGATGGCTTTATTTGCTTCTTTCAGCATGCTTGCATTTTTTAATTTATCGCCTAAAGTTTGCAGCAATGTTTTATCGGAAATAACCACAAAATGCCATGGCCGGCGGTCGCGCGACGAAGGGGCGGCCATGCCTGCTCTCAATAATGTTTCTATAACTTCCGGAGATATTTCCTTACCGGTGTACTTGCGTACGCTGTGCCGGTTTAAAATTGTTTCTATTGTTTGATTGGTATTCATAGCCGGGTTCTCCTGTTGCTGTGGCGGCGGCTTACACGAAGCAAGCGCGAGCGGCCAAACAGTCATCAATAATATTAATTTACGAATGTTCATGTTGTTTAATTAGAACACAATAATTTCTTTTGGCGCCAAATTATTTTCCATCGTCCAGAAATGTGCTTCGCCATGTGCCATGCGAAAAATAACCAATTCGGGACTATCGGCTGTCAACCCGAACGATTTCAAAAAAGAGCGCTCTGCCAATACCCGCTCTTTTAATGCGCGGTCGTTCATAAATTCCGTTTTTCCGGCAATCCGTAACATTGTTCCTATCATTCCGTCGTGTTTATAGAAACAAGCTTCTGCTTTCGGATTTTTTGCTAATTGATGCGGAATTTCCTTCATGCTCGCTGTTTGGAAATAAAAACCCGTATCATCGGCAAACCAGAAACCCAAAGCCCTTACATGCGGCTGGTCGCCTTCTGCCGTTGCAAAATAGCACACCGGATTTTCATTGGTGAAGCGAATACAGTCTTGTAGTGTTTTCATAATCATTTTATGTTGGTGGACAAAAATACGGATTTTACCCGACATATTAACTTTTCCCTATCTTTGTATTAAATAACTCATAGGCGTTTATTATGGATTATCATGCAATTTTAGAAAGAATTCGGCAGGAAGTAGAGCGGTATTACGGAGAAGGGAATATCGCCGATTATATTCCGGCCTTAGCTAATGTCCCGGCTAAAAAATTCGGGATGGCTATCAAACTGGTAAACGGGGAGGAGTTTCATGTGGGCGATGCCGCCGAAGCATTTTCCATTCAAAGTATATCAAAAGTTGTAACGTTATCATTATACATTCAAAAACACGGCCTTGAAATTGGGAAAAGAGTGGGAGTGGAGCCTTCCGGAACGGCATTTAATTCACTCGTGCAGTTGGAATACGAACAAGGTATCCCGCGGAATCCTTTTATCAATGCGGGAGCTATTGTCATCATGGACGGTTTGCTCAGTATCTATGAAGATATCCAACAACGGATGTTAGAGTTTGTTCGAAAGAACGGGAAAAACCCGGATATCTATTACGATGAAGAAGTAGCAGCCTCGGAGTATGCCACCGGTTACCGGAATTTTGCATTGGCTAACTTTATGAAAAGCTTCGGAAATATCGATAATGATATTTACACCGTATTGGATGCCTATTTTCATCAATGTTCCATCGGCATGTCATGTATAGATCTTGTCCGTTGTTTTTATTATCTCGCTAATCAAGGCGTAAATGCCGATTCGAAACGTATTCTTTCTCCCCGTGAAACCAAGCGGGTAAATGCCATTATGTTGACCTGCGGAACGTATGATGCGGTGGGTGATTTTGCTTTTCGGGTGGGGATTCCTTCGAAAAGCGGAGTGGGCGGCGGAATTTTGGGCATTATTCCCAAGCAAATGAGCATTGCCGTGTGGTCGCCCGAGTTGAACGCACAAGGCAATTCGGTGCTTGGCATGAAAGCCTTGGAGTTATTTACCACTTATACGGGAATATCCGTATTTTAATAAAATGCTTTTTTATTTCATAAAAAGCAGTACGGCTTGTGCCGGTGTAATTATTAAGGTGATGAAACGATGCGACAGGGTTTTTTAGTCGTAGATAATTTCGTGATACAACTCGGCCAACCGTTTGCGCAAATGCTTTACAGCATAATGTTTACGTGATAATAATGTATTGACGGCTATGCCCGATGCCTCGGCAATTTCTTTTACCGGAAGGCCGTCCAGTTCTGTCAATTCGAAAATTTCGCGCTGTTCAATCGGCAATTCGGAAAGCGCGGTTTCCAATTCTCCCCAGACTAACGAACGCAAATATTCCGTTTCGGGCGAAGGCGATGTTTCCGTTTCGAATAGGAACTCCGAAATATCTTTCAGCATACCTTCATCACTGTCATCGTTATGATAAACGGGCAGCGCCTCTTCTTTTTTCTTGATTCCTTTATTGATAATCGTATTCCGCGCCACACGATACAGCCATGCCGACACTTGTTCTATCGGGTTAGCAGCCGTTTCGACGGTTTTTACCAATTGATAGAAAACGTCCTGCAGAATATCGGCCGCATCGTCTTTGTTCGCTACCCGTTTCCGGATAAACGCTTTCAGGCGCGGCTGATATTCTGCAAAAAGTTCACCAACGTTTTGTTGCTCCGCGGACTTATTCATTTTCTTTTTTGGCATCGGTGCCGGTTTCTTTTTCGAATCCGAAATGGTCGCCGCCGAAAAAGTCGCGTCTTCCACAAGGCCCGTCGTGCATGTGATGCATCCTTTTTTTGACAAATTCTTTTCGTTCTTCGGGTGTCATGTTTTCCCATCTCTCACGGATAAAATTATGTCCGTGATGGTGCATTCTTCCGTGCCGCATCATTTTGTGGAAGCCAAAACCGCTGAACAGAATACGCGCTAACACCAATAATCCCAATGCTTGCCAAAAAGAAATAGCTGTTAATCCGAATATGACGGGCATCAGCCAGTTCCACAACAGCATGACAATGGCGCTAAAGCCTGCGGCCATCGCCAGAAACCATACAGGCATCAAACATCTCACTTTTTTCATATTATTCATTTTTAAAATTGTTTCTACTTATGCTGACAAATGAGCGGGTGAAATATTTTAAAATACCCCGCAAATGTAGCCAAGTTTTTGTGTGTTAATAAAATATTTCGAGATGTAATGTATGTATGACAAATTCCATTTTGCTATATTATCAAGCCCTGAAAAGGTCGTTATGTAAATAACCGTGGGTGCAATCCACGGATGCTTCAACGCACAGTCCGGATTCCGTGCGCAAGTGTACTCCGCCGTCTCATGCCACGGGTAACGCTTAGCTCACCCGTGGTTATGCAAATTTAGTCGCTTCGCGACAGTATAAATGTAATTTGTCATGCACTCTACATAAAATTAAGAACTTGAAAAATGTTGAATATTTCTATCTTTGCTCCCTTAAAAAATAATGTATGGAAATCGGCAAACTGACATTAATATATTTTAGCGCCGCGGGCGCTACCGAAAAAATCGTGAAGCACATAGCAGAAGGAATAGCTATTGCTCCGGATAAGGAATACCGGCTTATTGGCGGGCAACACAAAACCGTGCGGTTTACCAATACGGAATTAGTCGTGTTCGGTATCCCGGTTTATTCGGGGCGTGTGCCGGCGGCGATTATCGATGCGTTAGACCATTTCAAGGGAAATTCCACTCCAGCGATTATTGCCTGTGTGTATGGCAACCGCGAGTATGACGATGCGTTGCTGGAATTGAAAAATATTGTGGAGACCGATAATTTCAAGGTCATTGCCGCCGGCACCTTTGTGGCGGAACATTCCATTTTTCCGGCGGTAGCACAGGGCCGTCCCGATGAAAAGGACAAAAATGCAGCGATTGCTTTTGGAAAGAAAAGTCGCGAGTTTGTGAGCGCGCATGATGCGTTCGCCCCTTTTCCGGAAGTGCGTGTGAAAGGAAAATTTCCTTACAGGGAAATAAGTAAAATTCCACTTAAACCGAAAGGAAATTCCACCTGCAATAAATGCGGAACGTGTGTGAAATCGTGCCCGGTGAAAGCGATTGATGCGGCGCATCCGCGGAAAACCGATAAAACACGCTGTATTTCCTGTGCCCATTGCATTTCCGTTTGCCCGCAACGCGCCCGTCGTTTCGGCGGATTGCTCTACAAAATAGCGGGAAAGAAATTCGTAAAAGCCTTCGGTGCGCAACGCAAAGAACCGGAAACTTTCTTTGCGGGAAGTTAAGATTTATAAGATTTTTTAATTTACATTATTTGCCGTCAGCTAAAGCAGACGGCAATGAGTAGCGCGGAAACTAACTTGTATGGAATTTACAAAACGCTGCTATTGCTTTTTTTGTAAGCTTTTTTACCTGTTTTCCGGCAGGCTCGAAATAGTCTGTTTCTACCGGATTCTTTTTTGAGGCGCTTTTTTTCCAAAGCCCGGAGACTTGCCCATTGTGCACGATGGTGGGGCGGAAAATGCCGTTGCTCGAAATGGCTTTTACGTGATGCGTGGCGGGAAGTACCGCCGTGCGGTCGCGATAAGCAATAATATATTCATCGAATGCAGGAAGCAAAAACAAACTTTCTTTTTTTGAAGAAACAGAAGAAAAGTCGTTGGATAACCAATATTCCTGCATGCCGGTTTTTTCGCACACAAACTTTTTTCTCACCGCTTCCAATCCCTGTTTTGCTTCGGCGACCGTAAGCCCCGACCACCACACAAAATCTTGCAACGTAGCGGGACCGTGACTACTGAAATAAATGCCTGCCAATGTTGCCAAGGCTTCTTCTTTATTCAATGATTTTGTTTTTGTTACTCGTTCGTCCAGCAAAGCGTAGGTATGTTTTTTTTCTTTTAATACGCCGCTGCACACCACACCGTCCAACTCCGCCCGCATCATAAAATGAATCATTCGCGAAGTATCCACGGCAATGCCGGATTTTTCTAGAACGCTGGATAATTCTTCCCGCGTCAGCATGCCGTTTCCCGCCAATGCTTTTTCAATGATGCGGTTGGTTTTCGTGTACAACGCTTCGGTAATTTCCAAATCACGGTCTCTTGATTTTGACGAAGCCTTGATGCGCGGAGCGCTTAACGCTAACATCCAGCGAATATCTTGCGGCGCTACAAAATGCCAAGTAGGGCGCAGCACATGTGTTCGAAGAATTTCTCCTTTATCGAAAGCCTCTTCTATGCTTTTGATGCAACTCTCCGGCAAGCGTATGCCAACAGCCCATTTCGCCATGTTGAAATCCTGCGCTTGCACAGCGCCTAACCATGCCACTATTTCTTTGGGTGTGGTAAAATTGGTACTTGAAAGTTGTTGCGCCGCCAAACGTATATTGGCAATGGTGTTGTTATCCATAGGTTTTCCTGCTTGAGGGTTTTGTGTTTTTGTCCTTCTGAGCGAAGCGAAGAATCTGTAAATGAAAAGATTGCTTCGTCGCTTCTCTCGCAATGACACGATTATTTCTTAAAAATAAAATACACCGCCAGCACCAGAAACACAAATCCTATAAGATGATTGGTGCGGAAGGTTTCGTTTTTGAAAACCAAGGTCGTGAAAAGGGTAAAGACCAACAACGTGATCACTTCCTGCATTACTTTCAGTTGCCAAAGCGTGAACGGGCCGCCGTTGCCGTCGAACCCGATGCGGTTGGCCGGCACTTGAAAGCAATACTCGAACAGCGCAATGCCCCAACTGAGTCAAATAATGGCCGGCAGGCCCCAATTACTGAAAAAATTCATATCCTTGAACTTCAAGTGGCCGTACCACGCAAGGGTCATGAATATATTTGAAACAACGAGAAGGCCAATCGTGGCAAGTGATTTCATGCAAAGGAAGTGTCTTTTTATTTTGTCGCAGGAGTGAAAAGATAGCCGCCTTTATCGTTGCCCGCCACTTTCCCTATTCCCGGAAAAGCAATGTGCATGCCGGCTATGGGAATATTGTTTTTAGCAACATACGCTAATATTTGTTGGCGCGAAGCAATGGCTTGTTCGGGATCCGTGTCATACGTCACCGCCACTTGAGGGTAAGGCATTTGAACGGCCATGGCATGTGTCAAGTCGCCCCAAATCAGTAACTGTTCGTTGTTCGATTTCAGGAGAAAAAGCGTATGGCCGGGCGTGTGGCCGTAGGCTGCAATCGTGCTGATCCCCGGTAATAAATCCGACAGCTTTTCAAATGCTCCCGGCTCAAATAGTGTAAGCGTTTTTTGGTAAGCATTAACTGCTTTCACGGCAGTAGAAGCGTTATCCTTTGAAGTCCAATATTCATATTCAGGCTTGGCAACATATAGTTTAGCATTCGGGAACGCCGCTTTGTCGTCGCGCAACAATCCGCCGATGTGGTCGCCATGCATATGAGTGATGAGTATGATATCAATTTGTTCCGCTGTAACGCCAACTGTTTGTAAATTGTTGAAGAGGTTTTTGCCGTAGCCGGCATCTACCAGAATGGTTTTGTCCGGTGTACGCACCAAAAATGCATTCGTAGCATTCGGAAATGTTCCTTTCGGGGCGCATTGTTGCAGCATTTCCGGCGTGGCGCCAATCAAAATATTTGTCCGGCCGTTTTGTTGTCCTTCCGAAAGAAGGATGATTTCCGCGTTGCCGATTTTGTAGGTAAACGTGTTATTATTTTCTTGTGCAGCTGCAACCATTATCGTTGCAAAAAGGCACGTCAGTAATCCGGTAATCTTTTTCATATGACTGTATTTTTAAATTCTACAAGAATGAATTTTGTCATACAAAGATACATTTATTTTTGCTTGGTTAAAATTTCCTTTAACCACTAAGGATCACGAAGTACACACCAAGTCTCACAAAGAAAAATTGCTGACATTAAGTCCTTTGTAAAAATCTTTTGAGTATTCCTTTGTGGTAAAATGGTTGTTCTTTTTATTTCGTAGTTTTCAAAATCCACTCCGCTATATCGCTCAGCACTTCCGGTGAAATCGTTTCTTCAATAGAGCCGTATTCATTAGATAATCCTGTTGTGCAATGCTGGAACAAATGGTTGAGGCCGGGATACTTTTTAATAATTACCGGACTTTTTACCAATGCTTTCACTTGATTCAAGTTCATGTCGGCGGGCACTTGCAAATCATTATAGCCATTGATGGCTAACACCGGGCATTTGATTTTTTTTAGCGCTTCGGAAGGGTCGCAAACCATTAATGATTGTATTTCTGCTGAGCCTACTTGTTTCAGCGCTGTTTGAAAGCCGTTCCGTACCGTTTCGATTTGTTTTAATGAATCGGGCAATGCTTCGTTGGTCAATTCTTCTAAATGTGCGGCGATGTATTCCGGCGAATATTTTTTAGTCATGGCGCCGGCAATATCCAGTATTTGTTCGTTGAGTGCAATCATTTCCTCCGAAACGCCCATGGCTTTTGATATTAGGTAACGTTGCGCACGCAGCAAACTGTCGCCGCGCACCGCCATTCCGGCCATTGATACTATGTACGCTAAGTTGTGATTTTCGGCTGCCAGCATAAATGCAATGGTGCCGCCTTCGCTATGGCCGATGAGGCCGATTTTCTTCGGATCAATTTCTTTTCGTAATTTCATATAATCAATTGCTGCCGCGGCATCCGATACAAAATCTTCTATCGTAGCCGTTTTATAATTGCCGCCCGATTCCGCTGTTCCTCGGTCGTCGTAGCGCAGCACGGCAATGCCATGTCGTGTCAAATAATCAGCAATAACTAAAAAAGGTTTGTGGTTGAAAACTTCTTCGTCCCTGTTTTGCGGGCCGCTGCCCGAAACCAATATCGCCACCGGAAAGCTCTTGCCTTCTTCCGGCAACGAGAGTGTTCCGGCCAAGGTAATTCCGGCATTTTTATTGTCGAATTTCACCTCTTCCGAACGGTACGGATAAGGCGGCACGGGATTTTGCGGACGGCGAATTTCAATAACGGCGCTTGATTTTGTAAGTGTCAACGGAAAACGTTGTCCCATTTGGATGAATGTGCCTTTAATACTGTCGTTGGCCAATACGCCTTCATACGACATTCCCAAATTATCGGCTTTGATTTTCAAGGTCTGATTTTCGAACGCCACGCTGCTCACGGGAATGCCTTTGGCGCCTTGGTCGGGGCTGTCCATCGTGGCTGCATACTTGCCGCCTTTTTCTTCGATGTTAAATACCAACCGTAATTTCGCAACGCCAACGTTTAATGTGCCGCTCCACGAGCCGGCGATGTTTTGTGCAAAAGCCGGAGTAATGGCCAACAACAAAATAGTAAATACAATAATTTTTTTCATAATGATAGATTTATAGAAAGTGAACACAATTATTAGATTTGACAAATTTTCAAAATTTGTCAAATCTTCTACGAGTTGTCAAATCTTCTACGACTTCGGTTTAATGTATAATCCGCTGATTTTGTTATCAACGTTGAAGAAAACCTGTAAAAGAAATTCCCCTTTTTTGAACTTACAAGGGATAAAAACGCCTTTATATTTTTCCACATCGGCGTTGGAGGTTTCGTTTTTCATAAATCTTAATTTAGTTAATCGTATGTTTTTTATATTACCTTTGCGGCCTCATTTTTAAAATACTAATATGGAAAAGACACATGTAAAAGCGGTGGTGGCGGATCCTACCACCTTAGGGCTCTTTGGATTGGCTATTGTAACACTCGTTGCTTCGTCGCAAAAACTCGGCCTGACCGAAGGACTGGCTTTTGTATTGCCATGGGCTTTATTTCTGGGAGGATTGGCGCAACTTATCGCATCTATCTTCGATTTTAAGCACAACAATCTTTTTGGGGCTACGGCATTCAGCGCCTACGGCCTTTTCTGGATAGGCATGTCAATGAGCTGGCTGATTAAGCTGGGTTGCTTTGGCGATATGTTAGCCGGTAGCTCCGATGTAAAACAATTAGGCGCCGTCTTCGTCGGATATTTGTTGCTGACCATTGCATTTACCATATCCGGGCTGAAAATGTCGAAAGCAATGTTTGTATTGTTATGTCTGATTGACCTTTTATTTTTGGCATTAGCCTTGGATGCTTTCGGTTGTGGACACGCGTGGCACGGTGTAGCGGCCTATACGGAATTGGCGATATCGTTACTGACATTTTATGTGCTTTCGGCAAAATACCTGAACGAATTTTTCGGCAAACAACTGCTTTGTGTCGGAAAACCTTTTATTCAATAATTTTTTTGCACACAGAATATACAGATTGTCCCGATTAATACAGATAAATCCGGTGTTTGATAAAATCACGGGAAATCTGTTTTATCAGTGTCTTCTGTGTGCTATTGTTCTCTGTTTTTTAAATGTAAGATGCTTTGTTCCGCTATCAAAGACAACAGATTCTTCACTTCGTTCAGAATGACAAAAACCATTCATCATTCACACTTCTGTCTTTTGTTCCTTGGGGGTTAGGGGACTCCATTTCTACCTTTCTTTCACCACCCCTACGCGGTACGCTGTCAAGAGTTTGTGCAGGTCGTCCACTTGCTTGCGTAATTCCACTCCCACATCGGTATCGCCTACGCAAATCTGGTCGGGCGAAAGCACCGTCACTTGCCGCGACGAGATGATGTCTTTTTCCTCTTCAATGGCTTGTGCCCGCGAGGCAAACGGTTGATGTTCCACCAATATCAAACTGGTAGAATTATAAATCAGCGTGTAGCCCGAAATGCCGGTTTCTTTCCGGTAAGGTTTCGACATGCCGCCGTCGATAACGTATAATTTCCCGTTCGCCTTTACCGGCTTCTCGCCTTTAATTACTTTCACCGGCATGTGCCCGTTAATGATGTGTGATTTTTGTTCGTCCAATCCGAATTCACGTAAAATAAGGTTTGCCGCTTCTTCGTTTTCACGGAGTTTGAAATACGCATTTTGCTCCTCCTTGTGCAGTTCTTCTTCATCGGTAAGGTAGCGCTCGAAAGTCGCCATCTTCTTTTTGCCGAACAAGGGGGAGCAAGGGCCGCACCATAGGTACCAGCAATTGTCAAAATCTTCTTGCTGGGCGTTCATGTTCCGGCGGTTTACCCAACAGCGGCGCACCACGCGGTCGAACTTATCGCAAAGCTCTTGCCCGCTCACCATGCTTCCTCGGAAATCGAACGACTCAAAAGTGCTTTTATCTTTCATCGGAATACAACCATGGAAAAGCAGATTGCCATTATACTTGAGGTACATACTGCCTTTGCTTATCAGCACATTGACGTGTTGCTGCAATTTTTCGCAATTCAAAAACGAGAAACGGAGCTTGTCGATTACTTCCTGCTCGTCCGCTGTGAGTTTGTAGGGGTTTTTCGGGTCGATGGTGGGGAAGCGCGTATCTTTCAGCGGATAACTTTTTCCGTTGATATTCAGCGTGCCTTTTTCGAAATCAATTTTGTCGAGCAGCAACCGGTGTTCCATGTGGAATTGCGGGTTGCGTTTAATCACCTGTCCCTCTATTTTCCATCCGATAACGCTGATGGCTTTATGCATCATCGTCGTGATGCGTGTATTGGCATCGTGCCCCTTTCCTTTGCTTGACTTCGGCGCAAAGCATTCGCAGGGGTCTTCGTTGTATTGTGTCAGCGCAAAAGCAAGTAACGGAAAAAGATTAATTCCATACGCATCTTCCAGCGTGTCGAGATTTTCGTAGCGTGCCGAGAACCGTATCACCTCGGCAATGTGTGCATCGATGCCGCAAGCGGCGCCAATCCAGATAATATCGTGGTTGCCCCACTGCACGTCCGCCGAATAATGGTTCGCAATAATTTGCATCACTTTCGAAGCATCCGGCCCGCGGTCGAAAATATCGCCGATGATATGCAGGCGGTCAATCAACAGGCGTTGGATAAATCCGCAGATGGCAATAATGAAGTGCGGCGCCCGCTCAATGTTGATGATAGATTGCAGGATGCTGTCGATATAATCGTTTTTCTTTTCACTGATTTCGTTTATCAACTCATCGATGATATAGGCGAAGTCGGGCGGCATGGCTTTCCGCACTTTCGAGCGCGTGTATTTTTGCGCTGCATCGCGTGCTACATCCACCAAACGCACCAACATCACGTAGTACCATTCGTTGGTAACAACGCCCTTCTTTTTCAGCGCTTCCAGCTTCTCTTCGGGATAATAAATCAGCGTGGCCAATTGCATTTTATCTTTTTCCGGAATCCGTTTCCCGAAAAGGTCGTCGATTTTACGGCGCACCACGCCCGAAGCGTTGCGCAGCACGTGGCTGAATGTTTCGTATTCGCCGTGGATATCCGTCAGAAAGTGTTCCGTGCCTTTCGGCAAGCGCATAATAGCTTCTAAGTTGATAATTTCCGTGCTGGCAGCTTGTGCCGTCGGAAAACGTTGCGCCAACAGATTCAAAAACTTAATTTCGTCGGGCGAGAAAAGGGGTTTTGTATTTGTCATGACACTATTTTTTACTAACTTCAAAGATACGAAATGTTTTGCTATTTAGGAAATTATAGGGGTCTTTTATTCAAGTGTACAATTTTTAGGATTTGTGGATTAAATGATTTCTAAATATTTTTTTATAAAATATTGATTATTAGTAATTTATAATTAATTATAAAAATGGAATGATATTTGTATTATCATTGATGTGTCCTTCTCAAGGGCACTTCATAGATAAAAGGTTAGGTTTTAGGTTAGGTTTTAGGTGAAGAAAAGGTTGCCAGTGGTTAGGCAGCCTTTTCGCTTTATAAGCGAATCATACGAGGCCGTTCAAAAAGCATTTTTAACCGCGAAGAACACAAAGCCGGCTAAGCTTAAAATCACACATTCAAACCTTTGTGTCAACTCTTCGCGCCTTTGCAGTTAATGTGTTTTTGACTTTTTGAACAGCTCTGTGAAGAATATATTAATTACATGATAATTAAATAGTTAATTGGGAGCATATAATTTTTTGTCGGGAATGTTAAAAATGGAACGGTTTTTGTAATTCTAATACCGTACCCCTCTGGGTATTTCATAGATAAAAGGTTAGGTTTTAGGTGAAGAAAAGGTTGTCAAATCATAGGGCAACCTTTTCGATTTATAACTTTCCCAATAATTTCAGGCATTGATTCCTATATTCCTCTAAAGTTCCTAAAAGCTTTTATCCTTTCACAAAAGAAAAGCATATCTTTGCCTTTTCAATATTGAATTATGGAGTCGATAAAAGAAATATTCAAAATAGGCTATGGGCCTTCAAGCAGTCATACTATTGGCCCGCGTAAGGCAGCCGTGACGTTTAAAGAAAAAAATCTGGATACTGCCAAATTTACAGTGACACTTTATGGCAGTTTGGCGGCAACCGGGAAGGGGCACTTGACCGACCGGGCTATTATAAATGCGTTAAATCCCTACGAAACAGAAATCTTGTGGGAACCGAAGATATTTTTACCTATTCATCCCAACGGCTTGAAATTTCAAGCATTTTCGGGGGAAGGAAAATTACTGGACGAGTGGATAACCTATAGTATTGGCGGTGGCGACATTAGTGACGACGGGCGGCGTACTACACGGCCTCATATTTACCGGGACGCTCATATGAAAGATATCCTGAAATGGTGTCAGGCCAATGGGCGTACATTTTGGGAATATGTGGAAATACATGAGGAAAAAGATTTGTGGGATTATCTTTCGCAAGTGTGGAATGTGATGAAATCTGCATTGTTAAAGGGATTGGAGGAAGAAGGAGTGTTGGAAGGCGGATTGAACCTTCCGCGGAAAGCTTCTTCGTTTTATGTAAAAGCAAAGAGCTACCAGGGCATTTTGCAACGCCGCTCTATGATTTTCTCCTATGCTTTGGCGGTGGCTGAGGAAAATGCCGCCGGTGGATTAATCGTCACGGCGCCTACTTGTGGCTCTTGCGGGGTACTGCCTTCGGTGCTTTATAACTGTAGCCATAATTACGAATTTTCCGACACAAAAATATTACGCGCATTGGCTACTGCCGGATTAATAGGAAATCTCATCAAATCGAATGCCTCTATTTCCGGCGCCGAAGTGGGCTGCCAAGGTGAAATCGGCTCGGCGACAGCTATGGCCGCCGCCGCCGCTGCACAGTTATTTGGCGGCACCGTGGCGCAGGTGGAAAATGCGGCATCTATCGGGATAGAGCACTTTTTGGGATTGACTTGTGACCCGATTTGCGGCTTAGTGCAAATTCCGTGCATCGAACGCAATGCTTTTGGCGCCGCTCGCGCCATGGATGCCAACATGTATGCTATTCTTTCGGATGGCCATCATTTGGTGAGTTTTGACACGGTAGTAGAGGCGATGAAACGTACGGGGCATGATATCCCGAGTATCTATAAAGAAACGGCAGAAGGCGGTTTGGCGGTGTTGTATTAAAATGCCGGACGACACGGGAGTTTCAGGCTAAAGATTATTCAGACTAAAGACGATACAAATATGGACACGAAAATTGCATTAGTAACGGGAGCTACCGCCGGCATTGGGGAAGCAATCGCTTTACGCTTGGCGGCTGATGGCTGTGATTTAATTATTACCGGGCGACGCGAAGACCGGCTGAAACTATTGGCTGAAAAAATAAAACGCACACATGCTGCCGTTAATGTACATTCCTTGCATTTTGATGTGCGTGATGAGCAGCAGGTTTTGGCGGCTATCCAGTCATTGCCCGAGCCATGGAAAGCTATTGATGTGCTGGTTAATAATGCCGGTTTGGCGGTAGGATTAAATCCCGTACAAACAGGCGTGATTGATGATTGGGAGCGGATGATAGATACAAATGTGAAAGGATTGCTTTACATGACGCGCTATATTGCCCCGCTTATGATGGAACGAAAAAAGGGACACATTATCAACATTGGCTCTATTGCCGGCCGCGAAGTATATCCGAATGGGAATGTATATTGTGCCAGTAAACATGCCGTAGATGCCATCACCAAAGGGGCTCGCATGGATTTGCTGCCTTATGGTATCAAAGTCTCGCAAATAGCTCCGGGTGCCGTAGAAACGGAATTTTCGATAGTGCGCTTCAAAGGCGACCGGGAACGCGCCGATAATGTTTACAAGGGATTTACTCCGCTTTGTGCCGAGGATATTGCCGACATGGTGAGCTATATGTTGCATTGCCCGCCTCATGTGAACATTGCCGATGTGCTGATTTTACCCTCAGCACAGGCAGCGGCAACAATTACAGAAAAGAAGCCGTAATCAGTCATTCTTTTCAATACTATTTTTACATGCAGAAACCCTCATCAGTCCGTGGTTATCCGGCCTGATGAGGGTTTCCTTGATAACAAGGTTAGTGTTAGTTGAAGTTATCCAACCCCTCGAAGAGTTGTTGAATATGTTCTTTGGTTGTTTCTTTCAAGTCTAAATTTAATGTCAGGTTCGAGGTAATCGTCACATCTTTTGAGTCGAAATAAAAACGCCCTTCTTTAATGGAGAACGCTATCATTTTTCCTTCTCCGCCGATAGGCATCGAATTCTCGTAGCTTTTTACGCCGGTGGAGCCGTTGAGGGTATAAAGCTGGACAATTACATTGATTCCTTTTCCACAAAAAAATACAAACGTATTCCCCGAATATCCAAGGTATGATGCCAGTTCGCCTACATTGCCCGTCAGGTTTACGGTGATGGTGGTCTTCCCGTTGCCTTTGTCCCACAACACATCGCAATTGTACCAGCCCAACTTTCCTAAGTTGAACGCAAAGGACGTGCTTCCTTGTTGCGGCCAAAGCACGTTAAAATCCTGCCCGATTTTTTCTCTATCCAAATTCTGGTCGTTCCATGCAATCGCATCTTCGGGAAAATTGTTCCATGCGAATTGATTTTCGTTTTCTCCGGCTGTCTCGGTGCCTTCCCATAACTGGGTTTCTCTATTCAAATCGGCCGGTTTGGGGATTTCGACAAGAAGGTTTTTTGAAAGATTTTTATCGATGCTCACGCCGTTTTGTGTCACATCAATATATAAAAATCCGTCGGAGATAAGAGGGCTACCGTCAGCATACATAGTATTGGTGCCGCTGAGCAGTATGTCGCTCCGTTTCAACACTTCTTTTACTTCTAAGGTGAAGTCGCCGGAAATGGGAGCCCCGTTTTTTGTAAAGGACCCTTCTTTCATGGTGATTTTTGTGCCGCCCTTTAAGGTGATGGTCTTCGGAAGCTCGTTTGTTTTTAGATTGAATGTTTGGGTCGATTTAGTAGTAGTTTCCTTGAAAAATTCTTTGGCATGATAATTTTTGTCTATTGCTTTGTCGTCATCATTATGGCTACAAGAAATAAAAAGCAATGTTAGTAAAACGAATGTAGAGCAGATAAGTTGTTTCATGATGTCTGGTATTGGTTAGTAAATCAAGTAAATTGGAGCAGGGGCTTTAATAATTCATGTTGACAATATTTTAAAAGCGCTTTAAAATTTAACGTTCCATAACATAGATGCAATGATACTTCAAAACGCTGCACGAGTTGAAAAATATTTTGCATTCATGTATATAAATGCTTGTTTTCGAAAAACATATAAAATGAAAAATAATTTACCTTGTTAATAGAAGAACAATATTCACAGAGAACATATCATCAAGAACGGGATGAAAACGGCGTTTGGGGGAATGGCCGCCTTTAATTATAGTTATTATAAGTACCCGTCAATTTGCGGAATAGCTATTGACGGATAGCGTTTTAGGAGGAAAGCATATATTAACGAATTGTTAATTTTGATGAATGGTTCATTGTTGTTTTCTTCTTTTTGTGAACTTTGTATCCATATAAAACGAACCATTACACTAAGGTTCATAGATTAACCACTTATGAGAATTAATACTCTTTTCAGTATCTTTACACCAAAAGACACCAAGTTTCTTCCCTTGTTGGACGAATTGGCCTCCATTCTGAACAATGCCGCTTCGATAATGGAGCAAATTTTCCAGGTATCCGACAAGACTGTCCAAAAAGAATACTGCCTGGCGGTAAAAGCCGAAGAACTCAAGGGCGACAATGTGAGTGGCGAGATTTTCAAAGCGCTCAACAAGACGTTTATCACTCCGTTCGACCGGGAAGATATCCACTCCCTGGCCGATGCCATGGACGATGTGATCGACGCGATGAACCGGGTTGCCCAAAAGATATTGATTTATACGCCGAAAACCCTGCTCACCGAACATACGTGGCGCTTAGCCGCTATTGTAAAAAAAGGGGCCGTCGCGTTACAAAATGCGGTGAAAGATTTGTCGAACCTCAGCAAGACGAACCACATACGGCTCGATTGCAAGGAGATAAAACGCCTGGAAGAAGAGGCCGATATGATTTATGAAGAAGCCATTGTATTCCTTTTCAATAATGAAGCCAACGCTTCGGAACTTATCAAACTGAAAGAAATTGTACAGGAACTGGAGAAAGCGGCCGACAAGCTGGATACCGCCGGAAAAGTTTTGAGTACCATTCTGGTAAAATATTCGTAAAGAAAAACCGAAGCATATGACGTTACTTGTTATTGTTATCGTATTGGCTGTTATCTTCGACTTTATCAACGGATTCCATGATGCAGCCAACTCCATTGCCACCATTGTATCGACAAGAGTATTAACTCCTTTTCAGGCCGTGCTGTGGGCGGCATTTTTCAATTTCGTGGCGCTTTTCGTCGCGAAATACCTTATTGGCGAATTCGGTATTGCGAACACGGTGTCGAAAGTGGTGTTGCAGGAATTTATCACCCTCCCGATTATCCTGGCAGGGCTTATTGCCGCGATTGCCTGGAACTTGCTTACCTGGCGCCTGGGAATCCCCTCGTCGTCGTCGCATACATTGATTGGCGGTTTTGCCGGGGCTGCCGTTTGCGCTGCCGGATTTCATTCCATTCATGTTGGCGTAGTGGTAAAAATAGCTTCGTTTATTATATTGGCTCCGCTTATCGGGATGATTGTTTCGTCGGCCATTACGATTGGCGTATTATGGATTTGCCGCAGAACGGAGTTGAGGAAAGCGGATAACGCATTCAAAAAATTACAATTGGTGTCGTCGGGCTTGTTTAGTTTGGGGCATGGGATGAATGACTCCCAAAAGGTTATGGGGATCATTGGGATCGCTATTATTATTGCTAACGCTTCCGGAGCTATTCCCGACATGCCGGGTTGGTTGAAAATGGAGAGCATGCACGATATGCACGACTGGATCGGGTTCATGTGCTTCGGCGCTATCGGCCTTGGTACAATGATGGGAGGCTGGCGTATCGTAAAGACAATGGGAACGAAAATTACCAGGGTAACTCCGTTGGAAGGCGTGTGTGCCGAAACTGCCGGCGCCCTGACGCTTTTCCTTACGGAAATATTGAAAATTCCGGTAAGCACTACACATACTATTACGGGAGCTATTGCCGGTGTGGGTATGGTGAAACGTTTCTCGGCCGTACGCTGGGGCGTTACTAAAAATCTGCTTTGGGCATGGGTGCTCACCATTCCTATCAGTGGATTGCTGGCTGCCGGGATTTATATGGTGATGAAATGGTTCGGGATGTAGAA
>JAVBOD010000096.1:0-16202 GCA_031551045.1 Bacteroidales bacterium | reverse complement strand
GTAGAGAACATAGTATAATTTGCAGGCTGAGTTATCCCAGAATTGAAAATCGGATACATGTATCCAAGTAAATTTATAATCTTGAATAGCTTTCACACATATATCTTTTAACTCACGACGATAGAAAGACTTAGAAAAAATTTAGAAACCTTTCTTGTTGTATTTGTTGTAGATTTTTACTAACGTAGGATAGAACGCACGGCAAGGTCCGCACCATGAAGCCCAAAAATCAATCATCGTGATTTTGTTTTTCTTATATACGTCGGAGAACGTAATCGGTTTTCCGTCAGGATCATTTTGGGTAAAGTCAGGTGCTTGTTGGCCAACGGCTACGCTTTTAATCGTTTTAACAGCTTCTTGCATTTCTTTTACATAACGGTTGCCGGCTAATGCAGGAGCTACAGCCATAGAGTCAACCATTGCCGATAATTCGTCTGTTTTTTCTAAATAATCGTTTACCTTACCGGATAATAACATCGCTGTATAAGGAGAAGTCGGGTTTTGGGCCATGTAGATAGAGTCGATAGCATTGATTTCTTTGTACAGGGCTCCTTGTTCGGAACGCAAGCTGTTAAATGTTTCTTCGATTTCTTTTTTACGCTCTGCTGTTGTGGCCGGGTCACGATATTCTTTCATCATTTCATCTGTATGATGTTTTTCAGCAAAAGCTTTTTGCAAAGCGTTCTTCTTATCGCTCATTGCTTTGATTTCTTCGCCGAGTTTAGACCCTTTCACTTCTGCTTTTTGCAACGAGTCGATATTACCGTTAATAGTAATAGTGCTGTTATCCAAGAAAAGATGAATGCGTTTTCCGTCAATAGTCAACATGTAGTTTTCAGGAGTGGTAACTTTTCCGATAAAGGTGAATTTTCCGTCTTTAATTTCGGCAGTGTCTGTAATGACTTCCGAACGCGACATGTTGGAAAGAATAATTTGTCCTTCGGTAATTCCTGTTAAAGTACCATTAATGGTGTAGCCGTCGTGTTTTGGGCCGGAACACGCAACCGTCAAGGCCAGCAATACTGCTGCAAAAAGCATTTTTTTCATAATAGCGTTTATTTTAAATTATTTGTGTGTTTTAAGAATTTGCCGCAAAGGTAAACATTTCAAATACATAAGCCTAACTATTTTTAAATAAATTATGTAAAAAGTTAAGATATATTGATAGCTGCATATTTTTGCATCTGTATTGAGCAAAATAAGCGCGAAATGCAATTTGGTGCAAATATTCTTAATGGAGATAGTTTTGTGGAGCTTGATGTTTGTTTTGTTATCCGGGCGAAAGGAAATAGCTGTATTTTTAAACTTGTAGTATGAATAAATTTTTTGCTTCGCTCGGGAAGAGAAGAGTCTTGTTCTTTTGTTGAGAGGGCAGAGTTATGCGGATATTTTACATAAAGTCGAAAAATAGCATAATAAGCAGCAAGCAACCCAAGTTCCCAAGCATATTGTTTTTAAGATAATGGATTACCTCGGATACTTGGTTGTCCACGGTTTTTGCGCTGATTCCCAAATGACGGGCAATTTCTTTAGACGGCATATTCTCGAAGCGACTCATTTCAAAAATCTGCCGGCGGCGCGGGGGAAGTTGATCTAATAACCCGGCGATATGCTCCAACGCCAGATTATAGTCAATTGTTTCTTCCGTGGAATGGTCGGCCAAACTGCTCACATAATTATCGGCCAATTCGAACAAGACGGCTTTCTTGTGGAAAAATTTCTTTATTTCATTAAAAGCGATGGTAAAAAGATAGGCCTTGAAAGATCTGGCAACATCGAGCCGCTCACGGTTGCGCCATATCTTCAGAAAAATTTCCTGCACCATTTCTTCCGTATCTTCTTCCGATTTCAGGTATTTTATCCCGAACCCGTACAATCGCCGGCCGTATTCTTCAAATAATTTATTAAAGGCCTGCATATCACCGGCCTTCAATTGCTTTACGAAAACAGCATCGGTATGTTCTGACTTCTCCAACAAGAAACGCGCTCCTTTGATGGTTTAAAGAAACAAAGTTAAGACGATTTTTGAAATAAATACAGCATAGGCCTTTGTTTCTCTTTAATATTAAAAAATTTTTTTAACAGAGTATGGCCTTTTTTTTGTGATTAACACGGGAGATTTTTATATTTTTAGGATATTACTGTAATACAAACAATGTACCATGAATTTTAATGACCAAATCAGGCGTTTTGCCTTGGGGATTTTTTCGCGCGAAGAAGAACGGGGAATAAGTAAACTATTTTGGGAAGAGGACTCCTTGTCGGAAATCAAGGAAGCATTACGCAACGAGTGGGAAATGCAGTCCGATTACACGGAAAAGGATTTAACCTTTTTATTACATAAGCTGCATTACCGTATGAATTCCGAGTCTGCCGCAAAAACCATCAAACGGCGCGGGCGCTTCATGCGTTGGGCTATTGAAATAGCTGCGGCTGTTATCTTGGCTCTTGTGTTAACAGGTACAACATTATACCTGCTACAAGATGAAAAAACGGGAATAGCTTATGCCGAATTACAAGCGCCCAAAAATGCCCGTGTACAATTCCGCCTGCCCGACGGTACCGACGGATGGTTGAACAGTGGCGCCACACTTAAATATCCTTTGGACTTCCAGCAAAAACGCGAAGTGACACTTTGGGGCGAAGGTTTTTTTAGTGTTACCAAACGTGCGGATGGTGCACCGTTTACCGTGTTGGCCAATGATGCCAAAATCGTAGTTTGGGGAACCCGTTTCAACGTAAATGCCGAAGACAATGGACGGATGGCCGAAGTGGTATTGGAAGAGGGAAAGGTAGAATTCACATACCGGGCCGGAGCGCGTAACCGCTCGGTGATGCTCGACCCCGGGCAAATGCTGGTGTACGACGGTAAACAAAAACAACACACGGTAACCAATACGAATTCTGCGGATTACACCCAGTGGATTAACGGACGGTTTGTAGTCCGTGGCGAATCGGTAGCCAATTTTGCCAAGCAGTTCGGCCGTCGTTTCAATATGGATATCGTGATGATTGATAAACGCTTGGAAAACATGAATTTCCGGGCTACTTTCGAAAACGAGAGCCCCGAAGAAATTATACGTTTGCTGGAACTCATTGTGCCGATAAGTTGTCAGGTAGAAGAACGAAAATTATTGGCCGACGGAACTTTTACTAAAAAGCGAATTACTATTCAATACAATAATAAACGGGTGAAAGAACACGATGGAATTTACGAATAACCCCACAGCTATTTATACAAATAAACTAAACAATCATATCTTATGAAGAAACACAAAGAGCCTAAGGCGCCGCTACGTCGGCGCTATCGGATCGTGCAACTGTTCTTGGTAACAGGATTGCTGCTATTCGGCTATGCCGGTTACGGACAGGAAAAGAAGTTCGATTTGAAGTTGAGCAACGTGACCTTGGAACAAGCCTTTGACGAGATTGAGAAAAAGACCGATTTCCGGTTTATGTACAATCAACAAGCTATTGACGTAAAACAACGGGTGACGGTTGACCTTACGCAAAAAACAATTAGCGAAATGGTCGCTGCCGTACTGGCCGGGAAAAATGTGAACTACCAGATTGCCGGGCAACAAATAGTGATATCGCCCAAACAATCTGTTTCACAAAATTCCACACAGGCTGTGCTTCCCGAACAAAGGAATGCCGGCTCCCAGCAAGTTGCTACCAGCACAACGCCCACTCTTGCCACGCAAGTACCACAGAGCCAACAGACGGTAAGCGGTGTGGTAACGGATGCCGAGACCGGAGAGACCATGCCTTTTGTAACCATAGTAGTGAAAAACACTTTGGGTTCCATTGTGGCTACCGCCACCACGGACGATAATGGGAAATATCATATAAAATATGCCAATCGGAGCGATTTGCTTGTTGTTAGTTTTATGGGCTACGAGCCGCAGGGACTAACTATCAATGATCAAGCGGTGTTGAATGTAGCGCTCAAGCCGAGCGTAAACGTGCTTGACGAAGTAGTGGTTACCGGTTACCAAACCATCAGTAAGGAGCGGGCTACCGGAGCGTACGAAATTCTGAGCGCTAAAGAAATGGACCATAAAATCAGCCTGTCGGCCACATCGGCTATCGAAGGGCAAATGGCCGGCGTGGTAGTTCAGGGCGATAATGTTGTTATCCGCGGGATATCTACGCTTTCGGGCAACATAGGTACTTCGCCGTTAGTTGTGATTGACGGAATGCCTACCGAACGTACACTGAATAGCGTGAATATGAACGAAGTAGAAACCTTTACGGTACTGAAAGATGCGGCCGCCTCATCTATCTATGGGGTGCGCGCCGCCAACGGGGTAATTGTTATTACCACCAAGAAAGCGCAAGCCGGTAAAACAACCGTTAATTTGTCGGGCGACTGGCAATGGACGCCTAATCCCTCACTGAGTGATTACCATTATGCTTCCACTTCGGATATTATTAACTATGAAATGGGCTACTGGCAGAAAAGAATAAGCGACGCTAATAAAACAGAATTGGAATACTTCAGTAGCGAAATGCGCGGGCTAAACACCGGCTCCGCCTATTTTTCGCCCTTGGCTACGTTGCGTTGGCAGCGCGCTACAGGCGTACTTGGTCAAGCACAATTCGAGGAAACTGTTAACCAATTACGTAATTATGATTATCGTCAGGAATACATGGATAAAGCGTGGCGCACACCTTTCCGCCAAAACTACAATTTGTCCGTCGGTACGGCCAGCGACCGCCAGAACACGATATTCTCACTCTATTTCAACGACAATAAGGCACGGAGTATAGCGGAAGGCGGCGATAATTTCAAAGTGGCTATCAACACCAATCAAAAAATTACCAAATGGCTGAGTGTCGATCTGAGTATCGACGCCCAGTATGCGAAAACGCAAACCGGCTACAATAAGTACACCGCATTTGACAATCTCGAAGCCTACACTCGTATTATAGACGACAACGGCAACAGGGCTTATCGTTCGTACACCAATATTTTATCAAATGGAATCCCCGGCTTGAATGCATTGCTGATAGACGAGTTGAATATATTGCGGCAAGATCCTGCCACTGCCGCAACATTCTCGTCGTACAATTTTAATATATTGGACGAGTTAGAACGCAACAAGACTAACACCAAGGGTTTAAACTTGCGTACCTGGGGCCGTATCAATGTAGATATTTACAAAGGATTAAAATTTTCCAGCAGTTTCAGCTACGAATCCAACACGCAAAGTTCGGAGCTTCTTTGGGAGGCGGATGGCTACAATATGCGCTACTATCGTAACCGCTTGGTCTCAAAATCGGGAACCGGCTTTGTGCAAAATCTGAAAGACGGCGCCATGCTCCGCCAGACCAAAACCAGCAACTACAATTACGTGTTACGCAACCAACTGGAGTATAAAGGAGACATTGCTACCGACCATGCCATAAATGCGGTGGCTGGTATTGAAACACAAGAAAAATCGTCCGACCTGAATTCCGTACGAAATGCACTCGGTTACGACCCTCAGACACTAAATTATTGGACCAACCCGAATCTTGATTTACTGTTGGGAACCGGGGTTATTTCATATATCTACAACACGAGTAACACGACAATAGTAGATATGTATGATCCCGGGAGAATGTCAAACCCCCTGCACCGCTATATAGGTATGTATGCAGCGGCAGGCTACAGCTATAAAAATTTGTATAATTTCTCGGGAAGTTTCCGTATTGACCAGGCCGACTTGTTCGGTACCGACCCGAAATACCGTTACCGTCCGTTATGGTCTATCGGCGCCGGATGGAATATGTCGAACGAGGAATTCATGAAAGATGTGAAATGGGTCAATAGACTAACGGTCAGCGCGTCCTATGGTATTACGGGAAATGTGGACCAAAACTCGTCGCCTTATGTAACAGCCAAGTCCGGCAACTCCAGTGTAAACTATATAGAACATCCTTCAAGATCCACCTATATCGATACAGCACCTAACCCCACCTTGCGTTGGGAAAAAACTACGTCGTACGGGGGAACGGTTGATTTTGTTTTGTTCAACTACTTGCTTAATGGCAAGATTGAAGCTTATTACAAATATAGTGACGACTTGCTGACAGAGAAGGATACCGACCTTGCTACCGGTTTTTCATCAGCCAGTGTAAACAATGGAGCCATGAGCAATCGTGGGCTGGAATTTACGTTGAACTCCACCTGGTTTAATAAGGCTGACTGGCGCTTGACGTCGCGACTGATTGCCTCTTACAATAAAAATGAAATTGAGCAGATAAATTATATGCCCAGTAATTCGAACCAGTTGATAACAAATACCTATTTCCTGCAAGGCTATCCCCGCAACTCGCTATATGCATATCGCTACGGCGGGCTTACTACCGGCGGAACAGACGAACAAAACGGCGTTCCCATTATTACTAAAGCCGACGGGACAAAGCTTTATACATTCAATGCCGACGGCACACTCTCCGTACCCAATGAACTAATGACGCCGGAAGATGTGGTATATATGGGTTCTTTGACACCCTTGTGGACAGGCTCCTTTACCCAACAGGTAGCGTTCAAGGATTTTGAACTGTCGTTTATGTTTACTTACAGCGGTGGTGATGTAATGCGGTTGCCCAATTACACATGGTCGGCGTCAGCGCCTACTACCGGGAATATTCCGGAAGACATTACCAAGGCATGGACCCCGACTAACATTAACAGCACGATTCCAAAAACATATCTTTATTATGGGAAAAGTGTCACAAACGTAAGCGATTTGATGACTTACTGGCAACAATCCGATGTAAACGTAGTACCGGCAGATATACTCCGTTTGCGCAACATATCGCTATCATACCGTCTTCCCAACAAATATGCCCAAAAAATAGGGATGCAGAATCTAAAACTTACCGGACAAATCAATAATTTGTGGTTTTGGAGCGCTGCCGGCAACGGTATCGACCCCGATGCACAAGGACGTAATAACTTCACATGGACGGTACCTACCGCCAAGTCTTACTTGTTGCGCTTGGAACTTACTTTCTAATTAACGACGATTATGAAAACAACACAAACTATAAAACAAATCCTACTGGTAATAGCCCTACTCCCGTTTATGACGGCTTGCGACAATTATTTGGATATTACGCCAAAAGGATCGCAATTACTTACCACAGCGGAAGATTATGCGGCCTTGATGAATAACGAAGTGACTAGCATCCTTTTCCCAAGCGACGAAATCAGGTTGGTCTCGGATAATACATGGGGTTCTGCCGTATTACTCCGTCAATACAACAGCAACAGTTTTAATCTTGTAAATCTGGCTTTCTGTGCCGATGAAGTTAAGCCGCGTGATTCCTACTACTCGGCTTCCTCTGGGGGGAGCTTGTTCACGGCATGCTATGTACATATCAACAGGGTTGCCAATCTGATTTTAGACAACATTGATAACGCAACCGGAAGCGAAGAATTGAAAGCGCGTACCAAAGCCGAGGCACAGATTGTAAGGGCTTACAATTATTTTATGCTGATAAACGTATATGCCAAGCATTACGATAAAAATACGGCCGCTGCCGATGGAGGGGTTCCGTTTGTAGATAAGTTAGACCCCTCAGCCAGCCCGCGCCAGGCACCGGTAGCGGAAATTTATCAATTTATTGAAGACGATATACGAAAAGCTATAGAGTCGGGCGCCCTGTCCAATACTCCCGAAGGACCCTATCATCCGTCGAAAGCCATGGCCTACGCCTTGAAAGCGAAAGTGCATTTATTCAAAAAAGAATGGGCCTTGGCCAAAGAAGCGGCTTTGGAATCGTATAACTTGAATAACTATGTATTCGATATGATTACTTTTGTAACCAGCCAACGGGGTACGAAAATATATGCCAATGACCGTGAAAATTTATATTATGCACTGGCCCAAGGTGAGTTTAGCGGCGATGGCGGCGGTTTAGGAAGCAATGCATTGATTTCTGCTGAATTGCGTGATTTGTACGATCCCCGTATTCCGGCGAATACCGACCCGGCCAAATTACCCAAAGATTTTAATCCGAAAGATGCACCCGATGTGCGCTATGCCGGATGGTTCGACTATACGACCACTGCTGCCGGTACCAATCAGGACCAGGATTATATACCGGCACGAAGCAATGCCACCAACGATTATTGTATCAATACGGCGGGTATGCGCACGACCGAAGTCATTTTGATGCTGGCCGAACTGGAAGCCCGCGAAGGGAATTTTACGGAAATGAATACGTATTTGGATAAAGTCCGCAGCAAACGGATTAAAGGATATGTGTCCGAAACCTATATCCCGGCTAATTGGGTAGAAGCGGTGAAAATTGTGATGACGGAGCGCCGTAAAGAATTGACATTCGGCTTCAACCGTTTCTTTGATGTACGCCGCTTGAATACCGAGCCGGAATTCAAAGCCCCGTTTACGCGTATTGCCCCTGCCAATCCTAATATTGGACAGGGAGGAAGCTCACTGTATTATCACGACTTAGATCAGAAAGCCTATACCATTACGCCCGACTCGCGCTGGTGGATTACCTTGTTCCCCAGGTCTGAGATGGAGCGTAACAAAAATCTCAAACAAAATATTGACCGCTAAAATTATCAACTATGTATATTAAAAAAAACATAAACTATATTATGAAACCCTCATTTTTTATCTTGGCAGCTACCATGTGTAGCCTATTGTTCTTCACTTCGTGTGAAAATAAAGAGGATGCCCCTTCGCTGAACGTGGCTACCGGAGTTGTAATAGTATCTTCGGGAGGCGGCCCTGCTACTTTTGCGTTGACAAGCGCTAATACCACATGGAATGTTGTTTCCGATAAACCGTGGTGTACGGTCAGCCCTGCATCCGGAACGGGCGACGCCATTGTGTCCGTGATGGTGGACGCTTACTTGGAAACCACTGACCGCTCGGCCACCGTAACGGTAAGCGACGGGAAAACAACTTTTCCGGTGGTTATCAAGCAAACCGGAGCTAATTCGATATTAGCCATAGCGCCAACCATGATTGCTGTGGGCGATACGGCAAGTAGCTCCGCCGAAATCTATCTTCGCAGTAATACCAGTTGGTCAACTTCCATTGTTACTACTGCAACCGACGTAAACTGGTGTACACTAAGCGAACCATGGGGAACAGGCGACGATACCCTGACCGTTATATGTACCCCAAATATATCCTCGGACATACGTACGGCTACTATTACCTTTGCAGCCGGCAGCGTAACGCAAAGAGTGACCGTTACACAAGCGCCCAATCCGGCTGCTTTCAGGGTATCACCGACCAGCTTGTTTGTTGATGAAGGTTCGCAAGAAACAATCAGCGTATTCTGCGACGGCGGCACCTGGACGGCTGCTGTGGGAAGCGAAGGTCATGGCTGGTGTACCATTGCTCCGGCAACGGGTTCCGGCAACGGCCAATTTGTGGTTACTATCACGGGAGCTGTGCCCTCCACGCTAAGCCAACGTACCGCAACCATAACGGTGACATCGGCCGGTGTAACCAAAGAGATAAGCGTCACACAGGCACACTACCTGACCGACACGCGCGACAATAAAAAATACCGGATTGTGCTTATGCCCGATAATAGATGGTGGATGGCCGAGAATTTGGCGTTTACCAAAGATTTGGTATTTAATCCCGACCCGGAAAAAGCACACGGGGCCGTATCTGCTCATACGGCGAGAGGAATTGATGCAATCGGTTCTTATTGGGCGCCCGGCGCTCCTTCGGCTACTTCGTCCACCACGGCTTCTATTGCCGCATATGGGGCATTATATACATGGGAGACGGTATTGATGGTCGATGGCAAATGGAGCGACGATACGAAATCTTCTTCTGTCTGGGATGATACCTGGATAACTCCTTATTTCGCAACTACGGGCAATACGACGGCTAATGCGAATACAAACAGCAATCGTAATAACGGGCGCGGAGCAACAGGCCGGGGTATTTGCCCTCCGGGCTGGCATGTGCCTACACAAATGGAATGGGCTACATTAATGGACTTAGTTGATGGAGACGGAACCGGATCTACTCATCGGAACTATGCTCCTGCAGCAGGTAGCGGAATGAGCGGAACAGATGCCGGTAAA
The DNA here is from genome assembly GCA_031551045.1 of Bacteroidales bacterium. Classification (GTDB taxonomy): domain Bacteria; phylum Bacteroidota; class Bacteroidia; order Bacteroidales; family UBA932; genus JAVBOD01. The sequence goes on along the minus strand of JAVBOD010000096.1, from coordinate 6,124 downwards.
AAAATGAAGTCCGCAAATATATGCCCAAGTACCGAAACAGCCTGTAATACGGATGAAAATCCGGCATGGAACTACCATGCTACTAATGCGGGTATTGATACCTACGGATTTAGCGCCACACCGGCCGGCTATTCAATATTTCAAAGTCCTGCTGCCCCGCTCTTTACCCCCAGCGCCTTTTTAGAACGCGGCGTAAGGTCTATATACTGGACATGTACGCCGGGAACATCTTTTCTAAACACCGTAAGCCGCGCCTTTGTAAACAATGAGGCTAGAGCAGCAAGCCAAAATAAGGCTACAAGCAATGCCTTATCCGTTCGCTGTATAAAAGACTAATAGGTATTATTTAAGAAAATCCCTATTGTTTTGCTAACATATAGGGACTTTTTTTCTACATTTGCAGCATGTTTAAAAGTCTAAATAAAAATATATAATGAAAATGAAAAAAACAATTTATTTTACGGCGTTGCTAACTTTTGTGGCCTTGTTTTTAGGGGCCTGCGCCGGATCGGGCAAACCCGATGCTTCCCTGTCTATTGCTTCCGGCGTGTGGAACCGTAAAGGCCCGTCCGAAATTTCTTTGTACTATACTATTTCGGGACGTTTGGAAAAATTAGCAAGCTACACTATGCAAAACGATAAGAAATTTTCGTTTGCTTTCACACCCGAGAAAGAAGGGTTTTATGCTATCGGTACTTCACCGGCTATTGCAGGCTATCAGGAAAAATACGTATTTTATTTTAAACCGGGCGATAACCTGAGCGTTGAGGTAAGCGACTCTACCTATACGTTGACGGGTAAAAACACGAAAGAAAACGAAGCCTTGACGGCATGGCATAACCATGTGCTGCCCTTGGAAATCCTTTCGGTTTACAACCGCCGCGCCACGTATGTGGACTTTTTCCCCGCATTGGATGAGTTGACCGCTAAGGAATACAAAGCGTCTTCGACGGGAAACAAGGTTTTTGACGAAGCGTTTGTCAACTACCGGAAATTCAATATGCTCAGCTATGCGGTAAACTTATTGATGTCCCTGCGCACCGTACATCCTGAGCCGGCCGACTTCAATGATTACTATAAAAATGTAAACTTGGAAGAGCTTACTTCGAACGATGCGCTTTTGTCGTATCCCTTCGGTATCCGTATTTTGATGGGAGCGAGTTTCATTACTACCCGCGTAAAAGGTTTGCCGCCGATGACCATGCCCGAAATGATGGAACAGGTGAAAGATAATACGTTGAAAGGCGAGATTTTTGTGAATTATTTGTCCGGAGTGCGAGACTTTACTTCGCTGGAGGATTTGAAACAAAAGTACGGGCAGTATATAGTCACCGACGACCAGAAAGCCCGCCTGAAAGTGGCTGAAGAACGCATTGCTGCCGCTCAGAACGAATCGGGCACCGGGCAACCTGGCATTAATTTCACGCACAAAGACCGGAACGGCAAAAACGTTTCGTTGTCCGATTTCAAAGGAAAAGTGGTGTACGTGGATGTGTGGGCAACCTGGTGCGGCCCTTGCCGTAAAGAGATTCCTTCCTTGAAAGAAGTAGAGAAAAAATTCCACGGCAACAACAACATCGTGTTCATAGGCGTTTCGATTGACGAAGCGAAAGACCAACAAAAATGGAAAGAGTTTCTGGTAAAAGAACAACTGCCCGGCGTGCAATTATTCGGTGGTAACGGTTGGGAAAGCGACATTGCAAAACTTTACCAAATCAAAGGCATTCCGCGCTTCCTGTTGTTCGACAAGCAAGGTAACGTGGTATCGCTGAACGCTCCGCGCCCTTCGTCTCCGGAATTACTTCCGCTGCTGAACAAACTGGTGAAATAAATAATACGTGATGAAATAAAGGGTAGCATTTTTTGCTGCCTTTCCCTTCGGTCAGGCAATACTAACATTCATGTTGTTATTGCCTGACTTTTTAATATTTAGGCGCTTTTCTTGTTTTCATAATTATTCGTATCTTTGCGGTGCCACAGTTGCCCAATGTAATGTTGCTGTGAATCTTAAACCCAAAAACATACTTACCTGCCACATTAAACAATGAGGCAAGGTTTTGTACTATTGTACATTTCGATATAAGTGGTACTGCATTTACAATAAGGGTTAAGAATGAAACAACAATTAAAAATAAAAATGATTATGAAAAAAATTTTCCTTAGTTGCTTTTTGGCAATGTTTGCATTAGCTGCGGTGGCGCAAACATCGAATGTTGCCTGGAAATTCGAACAAAAGAAGAATGATGACGGAACTATTACCTTCTCAGCGACTGCCGATGTTGCTGCTAATTGGTATATGTACAGCACTCAACCGGTGGACGGGCCACTTCCTACGGAATTTAAATTTAATACAGGTAAAGATTACACGTTAGTGGATGGTATTAAGGAAAGTCCGAAACCCAAAGAAAAATACGACGAAGCGTTTGAGGTAAATGTTAAAGTGTTTGAAGGGAAAGTGGTATTTACCCAAAAAATAAAACCTGCCACGAATAAACCCTTTACTATTTCAGGCTCTATTTCGTATCAAACATGCAGTGGCGAAACCTGCATTATGAACGACACGGAGTTTTCCGTGGCTGTCAAATGAGTTTGACTTGTTTTTGAATTATCATAACGTTATATTTTTATCATTTAAAATTTTAAATAAAGACAACAATTTTCATGAAAAAGATTCTGTTACTTTGCGTATTGGCGGTTGCCAGCATAACTGCCGTAGCACAACCTTCGCCGGCCTCTTGGCAAGTAGAACAAAAAGATGCCGGAAATGGTATTATTGACTTAGTATTTACAGCCACCATCGAATCGCCGTGGTACATGTATAGCGTGCAGGAAATGGACGGCCCGAATCCTACAACGCTGAGTCTTACTAAAAATGCCAATTTCGAATTAGTGGGCAAACTCACCGAAGGCATTCCTTCCAAGAAAAAATTCGATGATGCTTTTGAAATAGATGTTCAATACTACAAAGAAAAAGCGATATTTATCCAGAAAATTAAACGGCTTACCGATAATGAATTTACGGTAAACGGACTGGTAGAATATCAAACATGCTCCGACGGTACATGCTTGCCGGGTGAACATAGTTTTAGTATTAAAATAGCAAAAGGCGCTGCAACGGCAGCCGCTGCGACTGCTGAAACAACCACGCCGGCTGACAATGCAACGCCTGCCGCACAACAACCGGAAAACACGCCGGTTGTGGAAAAAGCAACTACGGCAACAACTACTGCTGCTGACGGCGAACAAGAAGAATCTTTCTGGTTGTTTATTCTTTTGGCGATAGGCGCCGGCTTGGGCGCGGTGCTCACGCCTTGCGTTTTCCCGATGATTCCTATGACCGTGAGTTTCTTTATGAGCGGCTCCAGCAGCCGTTTCGCTACCGTGATGAAAGCGGTGATTTTCTTCTTCTCGGTAGGGTTTGTATATATGTTGATTGGGGTGATTGTAGCCATTTTCAAATCGCCGGAAATTGCGAATGTCATTAGTTCCCACTATATTCCCAATTTGCTGTTTGCATTGATGTTTATCATATTTGCGATGTCGTTCTTCGGCATGTTCGAGATTACGTTGCCCAGCGGCTTGGCCAATAAAGCCGACCAACAGGCTGATAAAGGCGGTTATATTGCTTCCTTCTTCATGGCGTTGGCATTAGCTATTGTGTCGTTCTCCTGTACCGGGCCGTTTGTAGGAGGCTTACTTCCTGCAGCTGCTTCTGGAACGTCTGTGTTGAAACCGATCTTGGGAATGTTCTGCTTCGGTTTGGCCATGGCTTCTCCGTTCCTGATTGTAGCCATCTTCCCCTCACTAATGGATAAACTGCGCTCGGGCAGCTGGCTCAACTCGGTGAAAGTGGTATTTGCATTTATTATGTTGGGCTTCTGTGTGAAATTCTTGACGCAAGCCGACTTGTCGTTAGGTTGGAACATCATCACCCGCGACGTAGCTGTTGCATTCTGGATTGTGTTGGCTATTTTGTTAGGGCTTTACCTTTTGGGTAAGATCAAATTTTCACACGACAGCGATGTGCCGTTCGTAAGCGTTGGCCGTTTGTTCTTCGCCGTAATAGCGTTCACCTTTGCCGCTTATTTGGTGCCCGGTTTGTTTGGCGCCGACTTGGATGCCGTGTCGGCTTTCTTGCCGGCAAAAGAAAAGCAACATTTCGACCTGACGGCCGTGCAGCAAACAGCGGGTGTCGCTGCTCCGGTAGCCCATAAGGAAGGCACGTGCGGAGGTACGCCGAAATATGCCGAAACCACCATGCATACGCCGGTCGGCATTAAAGGTTATTTTGATTTACAGGAAGCCATGGAATGCGCCAAAGCACAAAATAAACCCATTTTGATTGACTTTACCGGACACGGTTGCGCCAATTGCAAAAAAATGGAAAAAACAACCTTCAAAGACCAACGAATTATTGATTTAATGAATACGGAATTTGTGTGGGTAAGCTTGTTTTATGATGAGAAAACCGAATTGCCGGTAGCTGAACAAACCGACGATTACAAAACGATTGGCAAAAAGAATTTAGCCTATCAAAAAGCTGAATTTTCATCAGTAGCCAGCCCTTACTTTGCCGTGATTACGCCGGACGGAAATATCGTGGTAAAAGGCTTGGGATATTCCGATGCCGAAGAGTTCTTGAAATTTGCCAACGAAGGCTTGGGAAAATTCAACGCAGGGAAGTAATTCGCCTCGTCATTACGAGCGAAACCTCCGTCATTGCGAGCGAAGCGAAGCAATCTCCATCCGTAGATTGCTTCGTCGTTCTTCGAACTCCTCGCAATGACGAATGCAGTCAGCACTTCCGTACTAATCCCTTATCGCCGCATTCTTCCAAGAGTGTGGCGATATTTTTTTTAAGCGCCGGATGTTGTAGGGAAGGAGCTATTTCGGCCAGCGGCAACAGCGTAAAACGCCGCTCGTGCAAGTGCGGATGAGGGATTGTCAGATTATCCGTTTGTAGTATCACATCGTCGTAAAAAAGAATATCGATATCCATCGTGCGCGATTCGTAATGTCCCGTTTGTTTCCGCTCGCGCCCCAACGCTTGTTCTATTTGTTGATTAATGGCCAACAACGCCTCCGGCGCCAAGGTTGTTTCCACTTTCAGCACCTGATTTACAAACCACTCTTCAGACTCGAATCCCCATGGTTCGCTTTCATATAAGGAGGACGATTGAACAATTGCGCCTACTTTGGCAACTATTTGTTCACGGGCATTTTGCAACTGTGCCAACTTATTTCCTAAGTTGCTTCCCAATAAAAGATAAGCAGTATGCATTGCCTCTAACATAAAACTTTAAACCTTGAACTTTAAACTATAACAGTCCCAATTCCAGCATCGCCTCTTCGCTCATGCGGCTCTTGTCCCACGGCGGGTCGAAAGTAAGGCGTATCTCTACGTCCGTTACGCCGGGCACGTCTTTCACGGCAGCATGTACGTCGTCCAGCAGTTGGTCGGCCATGGGGCAATTCGGTGCGGTGAGGGTCATTGTCACCGTCACTTTCTGCGCATCGTTGATGTCGATATTATAAATCAACCCCAAGTCGTAAATATTGACGGGAATTTCGGGGTCGTGCACCTGACGCAGGGCACGGACTATATCGCGGGAAATGGTGGTGCTCATTATTTTTTAGTTAATTAGCATATAGTAATAACAAAGAGTTTGTTTTACCCTCTCTAAAAAGAGGCCTATTTATTCTTTTCTTTCTGCAAAAACGCCAGCGCGTATATCTTCATTTGTTTTACCATGGCCAGCAAGCCGTTGGCACGGGTGGGCGAGAGGTTTTCTTTCAGCCCTATGGCGTTGATAAATTCCATTCCGGCTTCTAAAATGGCTTGCGGCGGTTGTCCCGAAAGCACGCGGATAAGCAGCGACACAATGCCTTTGGTGATGATAGCGTCGCTGTCGGCGGTGAAATATAATAAACCGTTTTCGTAACGTGCATCGAGCCACACGCGCGATTGGCAGCCGTTAATCAGGTTTTGTTCCGTCTTGTTTTTGTCGTCGAATGGCGGCAGGCTTTTCCCCAATTCAATCAAGTGCTCGTATTTGTCCATCCAGTCGGAGAACAACGCAAACTCATCGATTATTTCTTTTTCTATTTCGGCAATGCTCATAAT
>JAVBOD010000122.1:0-6529 GCA_031551045.1 Bacteroidales bacterium | reverse complement strand
CTCTTGGTGCCGGTGCCCGTGCGGTCGGTTTTTTGCGTGCCGTTTTGCAAAATATGAGTCAATAAGTCAAGATAAATTTTCATCGAAAAATCACTGTAAATAAATACCAAAGATACGATTTTTATGAAAGTTGGACAAGTTCTTTAAGAGAAGGCATGGAGATTGTAAAGAAATCACTACTTTCGTATTTCAAAAATACGTACATGGAAGTATTTAAATTTGGCGGTGCGTCGGTGAAAGATGCGCAGGCGGTAGAAAATGTAGCGCGCTTACTGCGGCAATACGCCCCGAAACAATTGGTGGTTGTGGTGTCGGCCATGGCCAAAACCACCAATGCGCTGGAAAAAGTCCTGCAGGCGTGGATGAGCGGCGACGGGAAAGCCATTGCATTCGTGGAAGAAAGCAAGCAATTTCATCTTGCTATTGCCGATGCGTTGTTTCCCGACAAAACGGTGCCGGTATTTGCAAAAATCAATCATTATTTTCAACAGTTATCCGACTACATTTCCCAGCAACCATCCGGCAATTTCGATTATGAATACGACCAGGTGGTCAGCTTCGGCGAATTACTTTCTTCCACTATTATAGCGGAATACTTGTGTGCTCAAGGGTTCGATTGTCAATGGGAGGATGTGCGCCGGTTGTTGCTCACCGATGCTACTTGGCGCGAAGGAACAATTGATTGGGAATGGACGACAAATGCTATACAGGATTGTGCGCAAAAAATTTTTGCAGATAGCAAACAATCGAAAATACTACTCACACAAGGTTTTTTAGGAGCAACACCCAATGGAAAAACTACGACGTTAGGCCGCGAAGGTTCCGACTACACGGCGGCTATTTTCAGCTATGCGCTCGATGCCGAAGAAATGACCGTGTGGAAAGACGTGCCCGGCGTACTGAATGCCGATCCGAAAATTTTTGCCGACACGGTGCTGTTGCCGCACATCAGCTATGGAGAGGCCATTGAGTTGACGTATTACGGCGCCACGGTGATTCATCCGAAAACGATAAAACCGTTGGAAAATAAAAAAATTCCGTTGCGTGTCCGCTCTTTTTTGCATCCCGAAATGCCCGGCACCTTAATTACCGGCGCTTCAAATTCGGAGAAAAATACACCGTCTTATATTGTAAAGAATAACCAACTGTTGGTAAGTATTGCGCCTAAAGATTTTTCGTTTATTGCCGAGAATAACCTGCGCGATATTTTTGCCGCCTTTGCTAAAGCGGGCATCCGCATCAACATGATGCAGAATTCGGCGATTAGTTTTACGGCCTGCATTTCGCAAAACGACCGGAAGTTCGAGTTATTGCTGGATTTACTCGGTGCGGACTTCAAAATAAAATATAACGGAAATTTACAGTTAGTGACTATTCGCCATTGGAATCCGGAATGCATAGAAGAAATGAGCGCCGGGAAAAATTTATTATTGGAACAACGTAACCGCACCACCGCACAAATGGTATTTAATATATAACAGGATGAAAATACGCCGCAAACGTATTCGTACATTACTGCCGGTGAAAACCGTTTGCCGGAATTGCAGCACACAAACCATGGGCCGTTATTGCCATGTGTGCGGGCAGGATATTTTTGCCGGACGCGGCGTTTCTATTTTCAAGCTCATAGGGCAATTGTTGGAAAATGCTTTTTCATTGGATAACAAAACACCGGTGACACTGAAATATCTTTTATTCCGCCCCGGATTCTTGTCGTCCGAATATCGCTTGGGAAGAATTACCCGTTATGTGCATCCCGTGAAATTGTTTTGGATGTCCACGTTAATTTTCTTTGCGTTGCTTCTTGGTAATGTAAATTTTAATGACCGGACAGCGCCGGAGAATGAGAAAAAAACAACCACCGAACAGGCAATCGGTAATGAATCCAAAACCGTGCTTCCTGCCGGCGCGGCAACCGCGGAAAAAGAAGCCGGCACACAAGTTCAGAAGCCGGGAAAAGAAAAAATAGCAGAAGACTTGACCGACAGCGAAAGGGAGATGAAAAATCTTTTTTCGACATACGGCCCGTATGTCGCGTTTTTACTGATTCCGGTATTTGCGCTATTACTCGGCCTTTTCTTTTGGCGCAAAAAATTTTACTACATGTACCATTTAGTGTTTGCTGTCCACTTTCACACCTTCCTCTGGATTTTGTTCAGTCTAATGATTATTGCGAACAACTTGACGGAAGATACAACATGGCCGACATGGACTCTTGTTTTGTTGTTTTTACCCGGCATCTATTTAATGTTTGCCATGGCTCGTTTTTATCAGCCGAAATGGAAAATATCCGTGGTGTGGAAAGCGGTTCTTCTCTCTCTATTGTACATTATTTTAATTCTTCTGATGGTTGTTCTGGCGGTCGGCATCTTTTTCCCCGATGAGTAAAACAACCCACGTTTTTGATAAACATATTAATTTACCGTAAATTCTTATCTTTGCATGTTTTTCATTGCACCGGTTGCAACTTGAAACGTAAAATCCGAAATTTGAACTTGTAAAATATGTACAGAACTCACACTTGCGGCGAATTACGCCTGCAACACACAAACACACAAGTAACACTGGCCGGCTGGGTACAGCGTGTGCGTAACCTTGGCGGCATGACTTTTATAGATTTACGCGACCGTTACGGCATTACACAATTGGTGATAAACGAGAATGCCGATGATGGAATTAAAAAAGCGGTGGATACGTTGGGGCGTGAATTTGTGCTGCAAGTGAAAGGTATGGTCATTGAGCGCAGTAGCAAAAATTCGAAAATACCGACCGGAGAAATAGAAGTAGTCGTAAACGAAATAAAAATATTAAATGCGGCCGATACGCCGCCTTTTACTATTGAAGACGAAAGTGACGGAGGCGAGGAATTACGCGCCAAATACCGTTATTTGGATTTACGTCGTAATCCGCTGCGCAAGGCGATGGAACTGCGCCACCGTATGGCGCAGGAAGTGCGGCGCTACATGGATGCGCAGCATTTTTTGGAAATAGAAACTCCGTATCTGATTAAATCGACCCCCGAAGGTGCGCGCGATTTTGTAGTGCCTTCCCGCATGAATCCCGGCGAATTTTATGCATTGCCGCAAAGCCCGCAACAACAAAAACAATTGTTAATGGTAGCCGGCTACGACCGCTATTTCCAGATTGTGCGCTGTTTCCGCGACGAAGATTTGCGCGCCGACCGCCAGCCGGAGTTTACGCAAATCGACTGCGAAATGAGTTTTGTAGAGCGCGAAGATGTACTGCAAACATTCGAGGGCTTGGCTAAACACTTATTCAAATCGGTGTTGGATGTGGAAATGAACGAAGCATTTCCGCGCATGAGTTATGCCGATGCCATGAAATATTATGGGTGCGACAAACCCGATATCCGTTTCGATATGCGGATTGCAGCATTGACGGATACCGTAAAAGGCAAAAATTTTGCGGTGTTCGATAGCGCCGAATATATTGGCGGTATTTCTGTACCCGGTTGCGCCGACTACACCCGCAAACAACTCGACGAACTCACCGAATGGGTGAAACGCCCGCAAATAGGCGCTAAGGGATTGGTATATATCCGTTGGACAGCGGAAGGATTGAAGTCAAGTATCGATAAATTTTACACCGCCGATGATTTGCAAAAAATTGCGACAGCATTTGGCGCTGCGCCGGGCGATTTGATATTGATTTTAGCCGGTGAAAAAAAGAAAACGTTGGAAGCCGCCGGGTCTTTACGTTTAGAGATGGGCAATCGTTTGGGGTTACGCGACCCGAAAGTATTTGCTCCGCTGTGGGTATATGATTTTCCGCTGTTGGAATGGGACGAAGAAACGCAACGCTTCTATGCCATGCATCATCCGTTCACCTCGCCAAAGCCCGAAGACTTGCAGAAATTTTATTCGAACGATAAAAAAGAAATTGCACGAGTAAACGCCAATGCCTATGACTTTGTGTTGAACGGTACCGAGATAGGCGGTGGCTCTATTCGGATCCACGATTCGAAAGTGCAGCAACGCATGTTCGAAGTGCTGGGATTTACGCCCGAAGAAACACAATACCGTTTTGGATTCATGATTGACGCTTTCAAATACGGCGCTCCTCCGCATGGCGGCATTGCTTTCGGTTTCGACCGTTGGTGTGCGTTGTTCGGCGGACAGGAAACCATCCGCGACTACATTGCCTTCCCCAAAAACAATGCCGGCCGCGACGTGATGCTTGACGCGCCTTCGCGCATTGACGAAACGCAAATGAAAGAGTTGTATTTAAGAATAACCGATGATAAACAGTCATAATTTAGACACTCTTTCTTGAAACTTAATAATAGCAATCTATAGAGGTGTGTCTTTCCAACTATTGTTGGCATCATTACCAGGCATATCCTAAATTTAACCCAAAAGTAGAAAATGACGATGATAAATCATCATCATCTTGGGAAACAGCATACTTGTATCGATATTCTGTATCTAAATAAAGAAAATTGCACCCTTTCCCTAATTTGATAGCAAAACGTATGCCGGACTTGGCTCCCACATAAAAAGTGGAAGCATCGTCGCCTAAGTTTACGCCAACGGGAAGCTTTACAAAAGGAATAGTATAAACCGGACAAAATTTCAAGGGTACTTGAAAGTCAAGACTGAGTTCTATCCCAAAATATTTGAGTGTTTTAGTTTCTTTTTCATATTTCCCAGTCATCGTATATATAGAATCTTCTACAAATTTTCTTCCTGTAGAGAAGATGCCGGATGTGGCAAAAAAGCTGGCATAATGCCGTGTATAACCAAATTCATAATCGTAACCGATAGCTTTCCCGGAAGGAAAGCCTATACCCCCAAAAACAGAATGTTCTACTTCTTCCCAATCTTCCACACTCGCTTGCCCTTCTTTGGTTTTTTTTATTTTTAGAGCAGAGGTATTCGTGAGGTACCATTCTCCTGATGTCTGAGCCCATTGCATCTGCATCTCTTTTCCCTGTAGTGTGGCTTTCGATGTTATTTCGTAATTCTCAGCTATGTTTTCACTGCTTCCCACATAGGTAAGAGTCGCTTTTTTGATTTTTTTGTAGATTGCGTCTGCTATCACAATTCGGAATGCCTGAAATGGTTCTACGTCCCGGAATGCTTCTATTGCATCCGTCTTCGCTTCTTTTGAGGCTTCTTTAAGCATTTTAATAAATTCTGGCGCAGGGATGTTATATACGTAGGTATCACTTATAAATGGCAATATTTTTTTATAATTATCAGCATTCTTCGAAGTAATAAAGGCTTTTGTTCGGGTTTCTACTTTTTGTTCTGCTTTGTCGTTGTTCACAGTATGTACATTTTGCAGAAAGTCAATAATGGCTGTAGTGGGAATTGCAAAATTAGCACCTTCTCTTCCTTTAGCTTTCCATGTGTTTATACCAACAATAGCATACTCGTTTTTTTCTGCCGGTTGTGTTATTAAAAGAGCGCCGCCCGAACTACCTGGATCTATTTGTGCCGTGTGTTGAATAATGTAGGTTAATTTGGCATTGATGAAAGAAGAATCTTTAAAAAATTCATTGGATACAATACCTTTCCCTAATTGCCAGGAAGGCTTATTTTGTATGCCTGGAAATCCGGCCGACCATACTTCTGTTCCTTCTTTAAGTGTCACATTAGAAAGAGAAAACCCATATTGAATTCCCGAGTTAGCCGGAAGCGCTATTAATGCTAAATCGAAATCCTTATTCCTATTTATAATTGCACATTCTTTAAGGTGTAAATTCGTGCTGTTTTGAAACTCTAAAGAGGCAGATGTCGCAAAATCAACCACATGATAATTTGTCAATACGTAGTATTGTTCATTATATTTGATAACCACGCCGGAGCCAAATCCTCCATTTTCCATCTTCCTTAAAAGGGCACCTGATTTTACAAACCCTTCGCGAGCTAATGCACGCCCATAATCTACGTAAAATTCTTTTGTTTCTATCGGATATTGTGGCTTAATAATGCACACTATATCTTTTAAATTATCTTGAGCAAATGCTATTACGCCAAAGCATAATAACAAAAATGACAGCATTATTTTTTTCATTCCTAATGTTTTATTGCGCAAGTTTTTCGGCATTATACTCATTCACTATAGCTACAATATCTTTTGATTTGTAGCCCTTCTCTTTATTGGATATCTTCTCCACTATACCGGGGCTATCAGCAAAGTATTTACTGATTATTTTAATAAAAGGGTTGCCTATTCTGATCATAGATCCATTCGTTTCAACAGTCATGGTGGAGGCCACCTCTTCACTTTCTCTTTTACAATAATAATAAGTCTCTGTGAAAGAGACCGACGATCTCCCTCCTGTACTCACACTGCTTGTTATCTCGAAAAAGTAAAGGGTAACGGGCCCCCTTGTTAATACAGCCATCCATTCCGGTTTAGAGACCTTTTGATTACCTTTTGCCATATTTGACCAACTGATAACCGGGAGGTATTCAAACTCTATAATCTTATCCTCCTCAATAGAGAAGCGAGCCAGTTTTATATCAATACTTTCTATACTACTGATATCGCTATCTTTGAT
>JAVBOD010000043.1:0-20016 GCA_031551045.1 Bacteroidales bacterium | reverse complement strand
GAAGAAAAAAATCCTGTTTCTTACAAATTGGACAGAACTTATTGTATAGAAATTCCGGTAACGATTCCCGCGGCTGGATACACATGGTTGGTGGTAGAATAAGTTTATCCTGCTTGTCATTCTGAGCAAAGCGAAGAATCTAAAATCGGAATAGATTGCTTCGTCGCTTTGCTTTCCTCGCAATGACGGACAGATTCTTCACTTCGTTCAGAATGACAAAACATATTGAGTTTCATGGCTTAGATTTGACAAATTTTTGAAATTTGTCAAATCTGTCTAAAGCCTCGTAAGTAAATATTTACTCACTGATATACTCTAATTCTTCGCGGGAGTATTTTGTCATTTCGGGTTCGAAGAAAAATTCCGGGGCGCCGAAAGCCGGCCTTAAATCGTCGTACCATGTGGCTTCCGGATCGTATTTTGCAAAAAACGGACGTGCCACCCAATCGGGATTTCTACCTTGGATGAAACGCATGACAAATACTTTTTCGTTGTTTACTTCGCTTACACCTAATATTTGAATTTTTCCGGGATTAGCGCTCATGCTGGGCCCGCGCACGGTGCGGCAAACGCCGCTTACTTGCTGATAGGCTTCCCTGAAAATTCGCCAGCATTGTTCCAGCGGCAGCTCAAAAAAATGTTTTGCGCCGGTGTCGCGCGCAATGAACATATAGTACGGAATACATCCTAAATTCACTTGCTTGCGCCACAGTTGCGCCCACAAATCGGGCTGGTCGTTGATGTGTTGCAACACGGGCGACTGTGTGCGGATTTGCGCGCCGGTGCTGCGTATGCGGGCAATGGCCTGCTGCACGGCCGGAGTCGAAAGTTCCACCGGATGATTGAAATGCCCCATCAATACAAGATTTTTTCCTTGCTTCACAATCTTTTCAAAAAGGCGTATCAACTCGTCGGCATCGGTGTCGGTGAGGAAACGATAGGGCCAATAAGCCAATGATTTGGTGCCTAATCGGATCGTTTGTATTTGTTGCATATCGCCGCTCAAAAAAGGCTCGATGTGTTGTGCGATAAAGCTTGTACTCATGGTCAACGGGTCGCCTCCGGTAAATAAAATATCCGTTACTGCCGGATGGGCTTTTATATACTCGATATAAAAATTCTGCTCTTTGTCGAGAACAAATTTCTGACTTGCTTTTCCGGAGAATTGCGGCCAACGGAAACAAAAAGTACAATACGCATGGCAGGTTTGCCCCTGGCGTGGAAAAATCAGCACCGTTTCGCGATATTTATGCTGTACCCCGTTCAAACGATTTCCGTTGAATATGGGAACATTGTGTTCCTGCCCTGAGGGATTCGGATTTAATTGCTCGCGGATGTCTTGTATCGCCCGTGAAAGAACGGAAGAATCAGCCGGTGCATCGACCAGTTTTTTTACTTGTTCGTAATGTTCCGGTAATAACATGTCGCGGCGTGGAAAATTGAGCGTAAAAATCGGGTCGTTGGAAAGATTACTCCAGTCTATTAATTCTTCCGTTACATAATTATTTGTTTTGAACGGTAATACTCGCCCGACTGTTTCAATCGCTTCACGGTCGGCAGGGCTGAGTGATGAACTTTGAGGAATATCGCGGTAGTTATGTAATGCGTATGCACGATAGGTAATTGCTTTCATCGCTATGGTATATTAAATTGTTAAGAAGAACGGATAGACATGTTTGTAAAGAGCCGTTCCGGTGTTGAAATTCAATATACAATAATACGAAAAATTTACGGAAGAATAAAGGTGTTTTAACGCTTTTTAAATAAATAAAATGTATGTCCAGTCTCCATTGGATATTTTGCGCTATTCCTTTCTTTTGATAGACTGTATAGAAATTTGTTTTTGCAAATATTGGCTGCTGTCTTTTTGTAGTTGAATTTGCTTCGCCACTTCCATCCCTTTGATTACTTTTCCGAATACGGCAAAGCCTTGCCCGTCGGGATTCCGCTTGCCACCGTAATCCAACTCCGGTTGGTTACCAATGCAAATAAAAAATTCGGTAGAGGCTGTCCCCGGTTTCCCGCGTGCCATGGAAAGCGAACCGTCGGAATGTTTCACTCCGCTCGTTGCCGTTGTTTCATGGGTAATGGCAGGGATTTTATCTACTGTCTCATCATCGTATAAACCGCCTTGTATTACTTCAATTTTTACGTCATTGTCCGGTTGATTGTCTAATCGGACCACACGATAAAAACAGGCCTTATTGCTGTACGTTCCCGCATCGACATGTTGCATGAAATTTGCACCGGTGATGGGCGCTTCTTTCAGAAATATCTCCGCTTCAATATTTCCTAAATCCGTTTCGATGATTATTTTCGGATTCTTATCCTGACTGCAAGCACCAAGCAATGCAACGGAAAGGATAAAAAATAAATTCTTGCTTTTCATGGTAGAGTGTTTAAGTTTGGCAGCTACAAAAATAGGCATTTTGTGTTATTTACTTATCGACAGAAATTTCAACCACTAAGTTGCACAAAGTATCATGAAGCGCGTCATTGCGAACGAAGTGAAGCAATCTTCTTCAAACCTTTGCGGTTAATGGATTATTCTTAAAACAATGAATTTTATTCCTGCTGTTGCATCCACGCCCAATGCCGTGTCACAGCCCTGATATCATCATACGTATAATCCTCTCCCAACGCTTGCAGAATGACACTTGACGATGTGCGTTCGCCGTTGATAACGGATGACACGTACGGTAAAATCGCCTTCACTTTTGCTTCGGACACAAGGTCGAAAACCGACACTTCGCCCGTGGTGATGAATTGTTGCAAATGATTGAAAACAGTGGTGACGCCGACCTTTCGTTCCCGTGCAATTTCGGCCACCGATTTTTTACTGCGGTACAGTTCCAACGACAGGCGCGCGCTGTCGCCCTTCACGGCTTTGGGTTTCTTTTCTTTCTTCGTGGTTTTCTTCTCTATGGCTGTTTCGAACAGGCTACGGCGTGGCGGAACGGTGAGTGTTGCTGCGTTTATCAACAGTTCGTCATTGTAACGCACCTTTTTCAAATCTTCCAAAAAAACAACTACATTTTCTTCCAGTGCACACAAATTTTTGAGGTAGGTTTTAGCCCGTTTCCCGTTGAATTGTGAAATATTCTCGCGCAACGGCAACAGCATCCGCGTAACAATATCGTTGAAAAAATAGGTTACCGCTTTTTGGCAACGCTCGGCCAATGCCGTTGTGTTGCCGCTTTGCTCGGCCTGCCGGGTTAATTGCGTGAGTTGCATGCGGAATTTCTCGAGCACCGTTTCCTGTTCGCGGGCAACGGCTTTCAATTCGTGTAGCAACTTCCGTGCATCGTCAAACTCTGCACCGGTTTTGTCTTCCAACAGTTTTTGAAAT
The DNA here is from genome assembly GCA_031551045.1 of Bacteroidales bacterium. GTDB lineage: Bacteria > Bacteroidota > Bacteroidia > Bacteroidales > UBA932 > JAVBOD01. Next base: position 16,667 of record JAVBOD010000043.1, on the reverse strand, counting down.
TCGTAGAGCAAACGGTGCAGCGGTTTCCAGTCGAAATAACGCAACAAGCGGGCAGCCCAGAAACGCTGTTTTTCCACTGTAAGAATATCGTTCAACTCCACAGCCGGTTTTTCCGACTGTGCGAAGCGAACGGCATGTTCGTCGGTTTGCACGCAGTTTTCGTGTACGGGCGATTGCAATACAACTCCTTCAAGCGATGTGCAGCGGCTCAGCGCCACGTAGGCTTGTCCGGCCGCAAATGCGCGGCTGATGTCGAGTATCACTTTGTCAAATGTCAACCCTTGGCTTTTGTGCACCGTGATAGCCCACGCCAACCGAAGAGGATATTGTGTAAACGTTCCGAGTACTTCTTCTTCCAGTTCGCCGGAGTCCTTATTGAGTTTATAGCGGTAGTTACGCCAAGTCTCTTTGTGTAATTCAATTTCGGAAGAGCTGTCGGCAGGCTGTACAAAAATTTTATCGTCGTCCAAGCGTGTAATCGTTCCGATTTTTCCGTTGTAGTAGCGGCGGTTTTCGCCCGGATAGTTCTTTATGAACATGACTTGTGCTCCCACTTTGAACTGTAAGGCCATTTCGGTAGGCAAAGCATAACCGGGAAAGTCGCCTTCTATTTGCCCGTTGAATTCATAGATTTTCCCGGCCAATTGCTGTAACTCGGCGGCATTAATGGCATCGGCCTGATAGTTGTGCGTGGTAAGCGTTATGTATTTTTCATTTTCCGGCGCCCGGAAATCCTTATGATATCTTTTGTTCAACTCGTCGATATCCGAATTTTCAAGTACGTTGTTGCGCACGCGGTTGAGTAAATCCACAAAAAATTGGTCGCGTTGGCGGTACACATTTTTTAGTTCCAGATAAAGAGGCGGCTGCTGTGCAATGCTTTTGGCATGGAAGAAAAAAGGTGTTTCGTAATGCGCCTTCAACAAATTCCACTCTTCGTTTTTTGCTACGGGCGGTAGTTGGAACATGTCGCCGATATAAAGCATTTGTACATCGCCGAAGGGTTTATTATTTCTGCGGACACGGCGTAGCGTGGCGTCGATGGCATCGAGGATGTCGGAACGCAGCATGCTCACCTCGTCGATAATGAGCAATTCCATATTGTGTATTACATCCAATTTTGCCTTCGAGAAGTGCGTGAAATCATCTTTTTTAGCAGCGCCCGGAAGAAACGGCTCGAATGACAATTGGAAAAGTGAGTGCAACGTAACACCGCCGGCGTTGATAGCGGCCACACCCGTCGGCGCTGCCACTACCGCTTTCTTGTGGGTTGTTTTCACGATATGCCGTAAAAAAGTAGTTTTCCCCGTGCCTGCCTTTCCGGTCAAAAATACATGTTGCGAAGTTTGGTTCACAAACTCTTCGGCCATTTGGAAAACCGCATTACTGCTATCGTGGGTGTACATGGTAAATACTATGGTTGAAAACAACAAAGTTATAAAAATTCTTACGAAATGTTATGTCGTAACCTACTCGCGGGTGTATGACAAAATGCAATTATACTGTCGCGAAGCGTAGCCCGTGGTTACCCATGCCATCACATTCTTTCGCGCGGTGCACTTCAAGTGTTTCAGGGCTCAGATTTGTTCCCGCGCGAGAGGAATGTCGCTGTTTCGTCCCGTGAGTAACGCTTCGCTTACCCAAGGTTATTAACATCTATCCCTTCCGGGGATAAAATAACGATACGAATTTACATATAGATGCGTTTGTTCTGACCTACTCGCCGATGATTTTTACCAGCACTCGTTTGCGGCGGCGTCCGTCGAATTCGCCATAGAAAATTTGTTCCCATGGGCCGAAATCGAGGCGGCCTTTTGTAACGGCTACCACCACTTCGCGCCCCATGATGGTACGCTTGAGATGTGCATCGGCATTGTCTTCCGCCCCGTTGTGGCGGTATTGGTTATAAGGCTTTTCCGGAGCCAGCTTTTCGAGCCAAACTTCATAATCGTCGTGCAAACCCGACTCGTCATCGTTAATAAACACGCTGGAAGTAATGTGCATGGCATTACACAACAGCAAGCCTTCCTGAATACCGCTTTCGCGCAAACAATCTTCCACTTGCCGGGTGATATTTATCAGTTGCCTCCGTTGCGAAGTTTCAAACCACAATTCTTTACGATAGGATTTCATGAGTATCTTATTTTGGATTTTCAAAGATACTAAAAATGCTCCAGAAAAGTGTAATTTTTACAAGACTTCCCTCTTCAAAACGCTTTTTCCAACAGCACTTGTTCCCCGTCAAATACGGCATATTCGCCGCCCTGAATCCATTCTCCTAAAATAAAAAATTGTGATTCGGAAGCAAGAGCCATTTGTATCGGCGTATGTAAATGGCCGAAGATAAAATAGTTCACCGTGTGTTGAGTGATGTGTTTTCTGGCAAATTGCACTAAGGCTTCATCTTCGCCGCGAAAAGGTATGGCAATGCCTTTCGAATTGCGGTTATTGCGCGACCATCGGTGGGCAAATGCCAACACCCATCGTGGATGAACAGCTCGTAACATAAATTGAAGTATTCGAGAAGTAAATAAACTACGATAGAACCGATGTTTCCGGTCATAGAAATTTAATTCGTCTCCGTGCGAAAGATAAAATGTTTTTCCGTACAGTTCCGCTACCAAGGCCTTGCGGTGCAAAACGAGCCCCACTTCCTTCGATAAGTAATCCGTGAACCACATATCATGGTTTCCCGCAAAAAAATGCACTTCGATGCCGCTATCGGTGAGCTCGGCTAACTTTCCCAAAGTGCGTACAAAACCACGAGGAGCTACCTCTTTATATTCGCACCAGAAATCGAAAATGTCGCCTAATAAGTAAATAGCTTCGGCATCGTGCTTTATGGAATCTAACCAAGAAACAAAGCGTTGTTCGCGAATTTGTGGATGGCCATTGGGTAAGCCCAAATGTACATCGGAAGCAAAATAATATTTTTTAGTATGTGTCATATAAATCAGGATGCAAAGGTAGGATTTTGATGACAATATATCCTAAAAATATCTTTTAGAAACTTTCGTGGCCGATTTCAGGCCAGCTACCGGAATTATAATGACTCTTCGAAAAATCCCGAAAAATGTTTATAACTTGTTTGTAAATATCAAAAATAAGTGTACCTTTGCAACCCGCTTTTTATAGAAATAAATAGTGTATTTCATTAATTTTAAGCAACTTAAATGGCGGAAAAAGATGCGTCCGATGACCGTTACTCGTTGGATACGGTCTTTTTAAATTAACAGTAAACAGGTTACGTTAAACGTTAAAAAACAATGTTACAACCGAAAAAAACAAAGTTCAGAAGGCAGCAAAAAGGCCGCATGAAGGGTTTTGCCCACCGTGGACACGAATTGGCGTTCGGCTCGTTCGGTATTAAAACCATGGAAGAGTGCTGGCTCACCGGCCAACAAATTGAAGCTGCCCGCCAAGCGGTGGTGCGTTACATGAAACGTGAAGGCCAAATTTGGATTCGCGTATTCCCCGACAAGCCTTTTACCAAAAAACCCGCCGAAGTACGTATGGGTAAAGGTAAAGGTGCTCCCGAAGGATTTGTAGCTCCCATTACCCCTGGCCGTATTTTAATTGAAGCCGAAGGCGTTCCGATGGAAATAGCTAAAGAAGCGCTCCGTCTTGGCGCACAAAAATTACCTGTTACTACAAAATTTGTAGTACGTAGAGATTACACCGAATAATAAATTTGTACGATGAAAACGCCGGAAATACGCGAGCTTTCGACTAAAGACCTACGCGAACGCATTGAAACCGAGAAAGCAAATCTTGTGCGCATGAAAATTAATCATGCCGTTTCACCCGTAGAAGACACCTCGAAACTCAAAAAAGCGCGAAAAAATATCGCGCGTATGCTCACCGTGTTGAGTCAAAAAGAAACTAACGGAACAAAAAAATAATTGTTCATGGAAAGAAATCTTCGTAAAGAAAGAACCGGGCTGGTAGTAAGCAACAAAATGGAAAAATCCATAGTGGTTGCCGTAAGACGTAAAGTAAAACACCCGATTTACGGAAAATTCGTAAATAAAACTACCAAGTTTGTAGCTCACGACGAGAAAAACGAATGCAGCGAAGGGGACACCGTTCGCATCATGGAAACCCGCCCGTTGAGCAAAACAAAATGTTGGAGACTAGTAGAAATCGTTGAAAAAGTGAAATAGCCATGATACAGCAAGAATCACGTTTACAAGTGGCTGATAACAGCGGAGCCAAAGAAGTACTCTGCATCCGTGTGCTCGGGGGAACCCGCCGCCGCTATGCAGGAGTGGGCGATAAAATCGTAGTGAGCATCAAAAGCGCCATCCCCAGCGGGGACGCTAAAAAAGGAACGGTATCGAAAGCCGTGATTGTGCGCACGAAAAAAGAAATTCGCCGTGCAGACGGCTCGTACATTCGTTTTGACGATAACGCCTGCGTGTTGTTGAACAACCAGGGCGAGGTACGCGGAACCCGTATTTTCGGGCCTGTAGCCCGCGAATTACGCGAGAATTATATGAAAATCGTTTCATTAGCACCGGAGGTATTGTAATGAATAAAAAATTACACATTAAAAAAGGCGACACCGTATATGTAAATGCCGGTGACGACCGCGGAAAAAAGGGAAAAGTACTCGAAGTATTTCCCGACAGAAACCGTGCTATTGTAGAAGGCATCAACATGGTGAGCAAACACACCAAACCCAATGCCAAAGCACCGCAAGGCGGAATTATCAAGCAAGAAGCCGCAATACATATCTCGAATTTGCAGATAGTAGATCCTTCGGCCGGCACACCTACCCGCGTAGGCCGCCGCCTGAACGATAAAGGAAAATTAGTACGTTACGCTAAAAAATCCGGAGAGGAGATTAAATAATGGCAGCAAAACAAGAAGGAGCTAAAAAGGCTGCGGTAGCCAAAGCAGAACCCAAAGCAAAAGGCGAAAAGAAAGCCGCTAAGGGAAGTGCCGGTGCGCAACAAGCCGCCCCGAAGGGATATATTCCGGCTCTACGCAAAAAATACCAAGAAGAAATTGTTGCAAAACTAATGAAGGACTTCCAATACAAAAGCGTAATGCAAGTTCCTAAATTAGAAAAAATCGTGATAAACCAAGGAGTGGGCGCCGCTACCGGCGACAAGAAACTGATAGAAGTAGCCCAAAACGAACTGAGCGCTATCACCGGCCAAAAAGCAATACAAACATTTTCGAAGAAAGATATTTCTAACTTCAAATTGCGTAAAGGCATGCCTATCGGCGTGAAAGTAACCTTGCGCAGCTCGAAAATGTATGAATTCCTGGACCGCCTGATTGCCATCTCGCTGCCCCGTATCCGCGACTTCAACGGTATTGCCGACAAATTCGACGGACGTGGAAACTACACGTTGGGTGTGAAAGAACAAATCATTTTTCCCGAAATTGATATTGACAAAATCACGAAAATTCTCGGCATGGAAATCACTTTCCAAACTAATGCCAAGAGCGACGAAGAAGCTTATGCGTTGTTGCGCGAATTCGGATTACCATTTAAAAATGCTAAGAAGTAAATAATATGGCAAAAGAATCGATGAAAGCACGTGAAGTAAAGCGTGCAAGGTTAGTAGCAAAATACGCCGAAAAACGGAAAACCCTGAAAGAAGCGGGCGACTATGCAGGTTTGGCAAAACTGCCGAAAAACGCCAGCCCCGTGCGCCTTCACAACCGCTGTTCGTTGACCGGACGCCCCAAAGGCTATATGCGGATGTTCGGCATCAGCCGTATCCAGTTCCGCGAAATGGCCAGCAAAGGCTTGATTCCCGGCGTACGCAAAGCCTCATGGTAGAATGATGAATGTTGAGTTATGAATTATGAATGCGGAAAGCGCATACATAAGGGAGCTAATCCATTCATAATTCATCATTCATAACTCATAATTAAAATAAATTGGATATCGGGCACCGAACTCGAGTGCCGAAATTAAAAATTTAAAAACTAAAAAACATGACTGATCCAATAGCAGACTTTCTGACAAGGATTCGCAATGCGGTGACTGCCGGACATAAAGTGGTAGAAATCCCCGCCTCGAAAATGAAGCAAGAACTTACCCGCATCTTGCACGAAAAAGGATACATCCTCAGCTATAAAGTAGTGGAAGGAACGCCTTGCAACTCGATTAAAATAGCATTGAAATACCATCCCGAAACCAAACGTTCGGCGATTAAGCATTTGCAACGCATCAGTACACCCGGTTTGCGCCAGTACGCCGACGTGGGCAACATGCCGCGCGTGTTGAACGGCTTGGGCATAGCCATCGTTTCCACCTCTAAAGGTGTGATGACCGACAAGGAAGCCGTTGCGCAAAATGTAGGCGGCGAAGTGCTTTGCTACGTATATTAAAAAGAACAGGCCCCCCTGCCCCTAAAGGGAGAGAAGGAGAGGCCTTCCAATAATTAAAAAACATAAACAACGCTCTCTTGAAGCCCCCTTTGGGGCTTGGGGGCCATAAATTAATAAAACAATGTCACGGATAGGAAAATTACCTGTAAACCTGCCACAAGGAGTCACTGTGAAAGTGGAAGCCGGCAATGTGGTTGTGGTTAAAGGCCCGCTCGGCGAAATGCGTCAGAAGGTAGATGCAGACATCCAAGTAGCCGTAGAAGGGAACTCGCTTAAAGTAAGCCGTCCGACCGACCAACCTCGCCACCGCTCTATGCACGGATTATACCGCGCATTGATTAACAACATGGTGACCGGCGTGTCGAAAGGGTTTACGATTAAACAAGAATTAGTCGGCGTGGGTTACCGCGTGGAAGCTAAAGGCCAGATTCTGGAATTCAGCCTTGGCTACTCGCACGATATTCATTTCGAAATTCCCAAAGAAGTAAAAGCAACGGCGGAAGCTGTGAAGAAAGGACAAAACCCGGTGTTGGTGCTCACCAGTTGCGACAAGCAACTGATTGGCGCGGTAGCCGCTAAAATCCGTTCGTTCCGCAAACCCGAGCCGTACAAAGGAAAAGGTATTAAGTTTGTTGGCGAACAACTCCGTCGTAAAGCCGGAAAATCGGCCAGTGCAAAATAATTGAGAGGAGAAAAACGCTATGGCATTAACTAAAACAGAAAGAAGACAACGTATCCGTTATCGCATCCGCAAAATAGTGGAAGGTACCGCTCAACGCCCTCGCATGTCGGTGTTTCGCAGCAACAAATCAATATACGTTCAATTTATCGATGATGTGGCCGGTATCACATTAGCCGCCGCTTCATCGCGCGAGAAATCGGTAGCCGAAGCCGCTAAAGGTAAACCGGCTACGGAAGTAGCACAAATGGTCGGCAAACTGGCTGCCCAACGTGCGATAGAAAAAGGAATCAGCACCGTGTCGTTCGACCGCGGAGGCTATTTATACCACGGAAGAGTAAAAAGTTTAGCAGACGCCGCCCGCGAAGGGGGTCTTAAATTCTAATTTTGACAGGATATGACGAATACGAACGTTAAAAAAGTAAAGACAACCGACTTAGAGTTGAAAGACCGTTTAGTGGCCATTCAACGCGTTACTAAAGTAACCAAAGGGGGCCGCCACTTTAGCTTTGCAGCCATTGTGGTAGTAGGAAACGAAAACGGCGTGGTAGGCTATGGTCTTGGTAAAGCCAATGAAGTAGCTACTGCTGTATCGAAAGGAATTGAAGACGCCAAGAAAAACTTGGTAAAAATTCCGTTGAACAAACGCACGATTCCGCATGAACAAGAATCTAAATTCGGAGGTGCACAGGTATTCATGAAACCCGCTGCTCCCGGTACCGGAGTGAAAGCAGGGGGCGCTATGCGTGCCGTGTTCGAAAGCGTGGGAATCCACGACGTATTGGCAAAATCAAAAGGTTCGTCGAACCCGCACAACTTAGTAAAAGCTACGGTAGCCGCGCTGCTCGAACTGCGCGATGCTTACACGGTAGCCGGTGTTCGTGGTGTGCCGATGAACAAAGTTTTTAAAGGATAAGGAGGCAAACACCATGGCAAAATTAAAAATTACGCAAGTAAAAAGTAAAAACGGCGCTACCGAGCGTCAAATCGAAACATTGCGGTCATTAGGTTTGCGCCGGATTCATCAAACCGTGGAACGCGAAGCCAATCCTATCGTAAACGGTATGGTTGACAAAGTGCGCCATCTGGTAACTATTGAAGAAGTAAAATAATGCGGCCTCTCCCTCTCTAAAGGAGAAGGAATAAAAACGAGGAACGTTAGATTGCTTTTAAAAAGGAACAAATTAAAAAATTACGGGTTTATCTCCCTCTCCCTTGGAGAGGGTTGGGGAGGGGCCTCTTAACCGCGAGTTAGCAAACAAAGCTAGCGTCAGCATAAAAAAATAAAAACATGAAATTACAAAATCTAAAACCTGCAGCAGGTTCTACTAAAAAAGACAAACGCATTGGTCGCGGCGAAGGTTCGGGCCGTGGCGGTACATCTACCAAAGGGCACAAAGGCGCCCAGTCACGTTCGGGCTACTCACGCAAAGCCGGCTTTGAAGGCGGACAGATGCCTATTCAACGCCGTTTGCCGAAATACGGTTTCAACAACATGAACCGTGTGGAGTATAAAGCCATCAACATTTCGACCTTGCAAGCGCTGGTAGAAAAAATCAATGTAAGCACTATTACGCTGGACACGTTGATTGAACACGGCTTGGTGTCGAAAAACGACCGCGTCAAAATTTTAGGAAACGGTGCTTTGACCTCCAAAATCGATGTAACGGCACACGCATTTTCCAAATCGGCGGTGGCTGCTATTGAAGCAAAACAAGGAAAAGCTACTCAAATACAATAGGAATAATGAAAAGGCTGATTACAACCATACAAAACATCTTCAAAATTGAAGAACTGCGCAACAGAATAGGTTATACCATTCTGTTGGTGTTGGTTTATCGATTGGGAAGCTTTGTGGTGATTCCGGGTATCGACCCTACCAAATTGGATAAATTGCAGGCACAAGCATCAGATGGTATCTTGGGCTTGCTGAACATCTTCTCCGGAGGTGCCTTTGGTAATGCTTCGGTTTTTGCTTTGGGGATTATGCCCTATATTTCCGCCTCCATCGTGATTCAATTGTTGGGCATGATGATTCCGTACTTCCAACGCCTGCAACGCGAAGGAGAAAGCGGACGCCGTAAAATTAACCAATGGACCCGTTACCTAACCATTGGTATCCTGGCTTTACAAGGCCCGGCTTACATCGCAAACTTACACGGACAATTGCCTGCCGATGCATTCCTGATGAGCAATGCTTTCACGTTCGGCCTTTACGGAACCGTTATCCTGATTGCAGGAACGATGTTTGTAATGTGGTTGGGAGAACGTATCACGGATCGCGGTATCGGAAACGGTATTTCGTTAATTATCACGGTGGGTATCGTAGCCCGTTTACCGATGGCCTTTGTGGCCGAACTTGCTTCGCGCTTAGGCGAAAATACCGGTGGTATCCTGATGCTTTTGGTAGAATTGCTGGTACTGTTCTTTGTGTTTGTAATAACCATTGCATTGGTGCAAGGCACACGCCGTATCCCTGTGCAATATGCAAAACGCATTGTAGGAAACAAGCAATATGGCGGCGTACGCCAATATATTCCCTTGAAGATAAATGCAGCCGGCGTAATGCCTATCATCTTTGCGCAAGCATTGATGTTTATTCCGCTGTTGCTTTCGGGTTTTGATGCCACACGCGGTATTGCTGCTTCGTTTGGAAATCCCACGGGCTTCTGGTATAACTTTACCTTTGGTTTGTTGGTAGTTATATTTACCTACTTTTACACAGCCGTTACGGTGAACCCCACTATGATGGCCGAAGAAATGAAGAAAAACGGCGGATTTATTCCGGGTGTGAAACCCGGCAAGAAAACAGCCGAGTATATGGATAATATTATGTCTCGCATCACCCTGCCGGGTTCTATATTCTTAGCATTTGTGGCTATTCTTCCGGCATTTGCCATGATGTTGGGTGTGAACAACCAGTTCGCCCACTTCTACGGAGGAACCTCACTGCTTATCTTGGTAGGCGTGGTATTGGATACCTTGCAACAAATAGAAAGCCACTTATTGAACCGCCACTACGACGGTTTGATGAAGACCGGACGGTTGAAAGGAAGAAGCGGACAATAAGGTGAAAGGATTAAAAGGTACAATGGTAAAAAGGATGGAGCAAATCCTTGAACCCTTTCACCCTTGCACCTTTGAACCATAAAAAAGTTCTTTGAAAAATGATAAAACTGAAATCCGAGGAGGACATCGCTATACTGAGGGAGAATGCACTCTTGGTATCAAAAACCTTGGCTGAAGTGGGAAAGCGGATAGTTCCGGGCGTAACAACCCTGGAATTGGATAAGATGGCTGAAACTTTTATCCGCGACCACGGCGCCGAGCCGGCATTCCTCCACTATAACGGGTTTCCCAATACCTTGTGTATGTCGGTAAACAATGTGGTGGTACACGGCATTCCTTCGGGATACCGGTTGCAGGAAGGCGATATTATATCGGTGGACTGCGGTACGCGCTACAAAGGTTTTTACGGCGATTCGGCTTACACCTTTGCGGTGGGCTCCATAGACGACGCGGCAAAGCGGCTGTTACGTGTAACCAAAGAATCGCTCTACAAAGGCATAGAACAAGCAGTAGCGGGGAACCGGATAGGGGATATTTCGGCAGCCGTGCAAAACTACGTCGAGCCGTTTGGCTTCAGCGTGGTGCGCGAAATGGTTGGCCACGGTATCGGCAAAGCATTGCACGAACGCCCCGATGTGCCGAATTACGGCAAGCGGGGGCAGGGCAAAAGCCTGCAAAACGGCATGGTGATTTGCATAGAGCCGATGATTAACGCAGGAACCCGCGAAGTGTATTTGGAAGATGACGGATGGACGCTTCGTACTGCCGATCGGAAACTTTCGGCCCACTTCGAATTAACGGTAGTGGTGCGGAAAGATAAACCGGAAGTTTTATCAACATTTGATTTTATAGAAAACAAGTAAACAACAACAATGTCGAAACAAACGGCCATAGAACAAGACGGAACAATTATAGAAGCATTGTCGAACGCGATGTTCCGCGTACAATTAGACAATGGCCATATAATTATTGCCCACATTTCGGGCAAAATGCGGATGCATTACATTCGTATTCTTCCGGGTGATAAGGTGCGTGTAGAAATGTCGCCTTACGACTTGACGAAAGGCCGTATTTCGTTTAGACACAAGTAAATTTGCTAAAGTCCGAAAAATGTGCTATATTTGCAGCCCGTTTTTTGGAAAAATAAAAAACTGTATAACAGAAACTTAGAAAATAAAGCGATGAAAGTAAAAGCATCCGTTAAAAAGCGCAGCGAAGATTGCAAAATCGTGAAACGTAAAGGACGTGTATATGTGATATGCAAAAAGACGCCTAAGTTCAAAATGCGCCAAGGATAATTAATTTGTAACCTTTAAAAAAGCAACGATAAATTATGGCACGTATAGCCGGGGTTGATTTACCAAAAAACAAACGTGGAGAAATAGGGTTGACGTATATCTACGGCATTGGCCGCAGCACCGCCCAAAGTATCCTCAAACAAGCAGGTATTGATTTCGATACCAAAGTGAAAGACTGGAATGACGACCAAGTCACTACCATTCGTAATATTATTTCGCAAGGATACAAAATCGAAGGTGAATTGCGTTCAACCGTACAGTTGTCCATCAAACGTTTGATGGATATCGGTTGTTACCGTGGTATCCGCCACCGCTTGGGCTTGCCCGTTCGCGGACAAACGACGAAGAATAATGCCCGTACACGTAAGGGTAGAAAGAAAACAGTAGCAAACAAGAAGAAAGCAACTAAATAGTTAAATAGCATGGCAAAGAAAACCACCACTACTAATAAGAAAAAAGTAGTAAAAGTAGATGCTAACGGACAAGCACACGTACACTCTACTTTCAACAATGTTATCGTAACATTGGCCAACAGCGAAGGGCAAGTTATCAGTTGGTCGTCGGCCGGGAAAATGGGTTTCCGCGGGTCGAAGAAAAACACCCCTTACGCTGCCCAAACGGCTGCATCCGATTGCGCCAAAGTTGCCTTCGATTTAGGTTTGCGTAGAGTGAAAGTTTATGTGAAAGGCCCGGGTGCCGGACGTGAGTCGGCCATCCGCACCATTCACTCAGCCGGTATTGAAGTTACCGAGATAGTAGATGTTACTCCTTTGCCGCACAACGGCTGCCGCCCGAAAGGACGTCGTAGGGTTTAGTTTTTTGTTCAATGTTTAAAGTGCAAGGTTGTGCAAAGCGCACTCAAAAAACCGTAAACTTTAAACCTCAAACTTTGAACCATAATACCCAAAGGTTATCGTCGTAGAGATGCATTAATCGTATCCCTACAAAGAAATAATTAAACACAAAACCCCGGCGGCAACGGGTAAAATTCGGCAAATGAATAATGGCAAGGTACACAGGACCTACTACAAGAATTGCTCGCAAATTCGGCGAGCCGATTTACGGACCCGATAAAAATTACGACCGTAAAACATATCCTCCGGGACAACACGGATTAGCTAAGAAACGCAAAAAGGTATCGGAATACGGAACCCAATTGCAGGAAAAACAAAAAGTGAAATATACATACGGAGTTTTGGAACGTCAATTCCGCAACTTGTATGAAAAGGCTTCGCGCATGAAAGGCCGCAAAGGCGAAAACCTATTGCTGTTGCTCGAAAGCCGGTTAGATAACTTGGTATATCGTTTGGGAATTGCTCCTACGCGCGCTGCTGCCCGCCAATTGGTGACACACCGCCACATTATTCTTAACGGAAAAGTGTGCAGCATTCCTTCGAGCATTGTGAAACCCGGCGACTTGGTGGGTGTTCGCGAGCGTTCGAAATCGCTGGAAGTTATTCAAGAAAGCGTGACCGGCCGTGCTACTTCCCGCTTCCCCTGGTTGGAATGGGATGCCGCTTCGTTGACAGGTAAATATGTAAGCCGTCCGGAACGCACGGAAATCCCCGAAAACATTAACGAACAGTTAATCGTGGAGTTGTACTCGAAATAGTTTCTGAAATTTTAAATATACGAAAATGGCAATATTAGCATTCCAAAAACCCGATAAAGTAATTATCCTTGAAGCCAACGAAACCTTTGGCCGGTTTGAATTCCGACCTTTGGAACCTGGTTATGGCATCACGGTGGGTAATGCTTTGCGCCGTATCCTGTTGTCGTCGCTCGAAGGTTATGCGATTACTACAGTGAAAATCGGCGGCGTTGACCACGAATTCGCAACCATTCCGGGCGTTATGGAGAACGTGGTGGAGATTATCCTTAATCTCAAACAGGTTCGCTTTAAACAAATGGTCGATGGAATTGACGGCGAAGAACTCTCATTTACGATTTCAGGACACAATAAAATAACGGCCGGCGACTTCTCCAAACATTTGTCGTCGTTCAAAGTATTGAATCCCGACTTGGTGATTTGCAACATGGAATCATCTGTAAAGCTTCATCTGGATTTGACCATCGGTAAAGGCCGCGGATATGTGCCTGCCGAAGAAAACAAGCCGGCAGATGCTCCGTTCGGATTAATTCCGATTGACGCGATTTTCACACCTATCAAAAATGTGAAATACAGCGTGGAAAACTGGCGTGTGGAGCAAAAAACGGACTACGAAAAACTGACGATGGAAATTACCACCGACGGTTCGATTCATCCGAAAGATGCGTTGCACGAAGCCGCTAAAATTTTGATATACCACTTCATGCTCTTCTCCGAAGAAAAGATTACGTTCGATGCTCCGGAAGAAGTAGTACACGAAGAATTCGATGAGGAAACCATGCGCATGCGCCAATTGCTGAAAACGAAGCTGGTAGATATGGAACTTTCTGTTCGCGCGTTGAACTGTTTGAAAACAGCCGAAGTGGAAACCTTGGGCGAACTGGTGAAATTCCAACGCAACGACTTGTTGAAATTCCGTAATTTCGGCCGCAAATCGCTGACAGAAATCGATGCCTTAATCGACCGCTTGAAATTGCATTTCGGCATGGATGTTTCAAAATATAAACTCGACAAAGATTAACATTTATCATGAGACACAATAAGACAGTAAATCATTTAGGAAGAAAAACAGGACACCGTCGGGCCATGCTGGCCAATATGGCTTCGTCTCTGATTGTGCATAAACGCATTGAAACAACCTTGGCGAAAGCAAAAGCATTGCGTGTATATGTAGAACCGCTTATTACCAAATCGAAAGACGATACTACGCACTCGCGCCGTACGGTATTCAGCTATTTGAAAGATAAAAACGCCGTATCGGAATTGTTCCGCGAAGTGGCGCCGAAAGTAGTAAACCGCCCCGGTGGCTACACCCGCGTTTTGAAAACCGGTTTCCGCGCAGGCGACGCTGCCGAAATGGCAATGATTGAATTGGTGGACTTCAACGAAGCAGCTTTGGGCGGCACGAAGAAAGATGCCAAGAAAACAACCCGCCGCAGCCGTGCGAAAAAGGCGGATGCTCCTGAGTCAGCTGACACTGAAGCAACACCTGCTGCCGAAGCAGCTCCTAAAAAAGCTCCGGCAAAGAAAGCTCCTGCCAAAGCGGCTGCTACAAAAACAGCTACTGCTAAAGCGCCTGCTAAAAAGAAAGCTGCCCCGGCAAAAGAAGAATAACCGGAATTTATACAGCAACACAAAAAAACTTGCGAGATATCATGCGATATCTCGCAAGTTTTTTTTTAGATGGAATTGATTAATGCCTGGTGCCTCTTCCACTGCTCGGCCCGATATAGATATTACTTTGGTATAATGTGATAAAAGGGGGGATTTATGCTTGTTTTATTCTTTGGCACGGTATTTGCTTTTAAGATAGGATAAGAACAGGAAACACAACAAAATCTAACATATTATGTCAACCATTATTAATGTACATGCCCGTGAAATCCTTGATTCGCGCGGAAATCCGACCATTGAAGTAGATGTGTTAACCGACGAAGGCGTGCTGGCGCGCGCTGCCGTTCCGTCAGGCGCTTCTACCGGCGTACACGAGGCCATGGAACTACGCGACGGCGACAAAGGGCGTTATCTCGGAAAAGGCGTATTGAACGCCGTGCAGAATGTTAATACCGTAATCAATGACGAGTTGGTGGGAATGCTGGTTACTGAGCAGCGCGCCATCGACGAAGCCATGTTGAAATTGGACGGCACCGAAAATAAAGAAAATTTAGGGGCAAATGCCATTCTCGGCGTATCGCTGGCGGTGGCAAAAGCGGCGGCGCAACTCTCGGAACAACCTTTGTACCGTTATGTGGGCGGCGTGAATGCTTATACGCTTCCCGTGCCGATGATGAATATTCTCAACGGCGGCTCGCATGCCGATAATTCCATCGATTTTCAGGAGTTTATGATAATGCCTGTGGGCGCCGGAACCTTTGCCGAAGCCTTGCGCATGGGCGCTGAAGTATTCCATAGTTTGAAGTCGGTATTGAAAAAGCAAGGCTATTCCACGAATGTGGGCGACGAAGGCGGTTTTGCACCGAATTTGAAATCGAATGAAGAAGCCGTGACGGTGATATTGGAAGCTATTGAAAAAGCCGGTTATAAACCCGGAATGGATGTATATATTGCGCTCGACCCCGCCTCTTCGGAATATTATCTGACCGAAGAAAAAATGTATCATTTGCATAAATCGACCGGCGAAAAGCTAACACCGGCGCAAATGGTGGACTTTTGGAAAAACTGGGTGGCGCAGTATCCGATTATCTCTATTGAAGACGGCATGGCCGAGGACGACTGGGGCGGTTGGAAATTATTGACCGATACGATTGGCGAGCGTTGCCAGTTGGTAGGCGACGATTTGTTTGTGACCAACAGCAAACGCCTGCAAATGGGCATCGACCGCAAAACGGCCAATTCCATCCTTGTAAAAGTGAATCAAATAGGCACATTGACCGAAACGATTGACGCCGTGCAATTGGCTACCCGCAACGGTTATACGAGTATCATGAGCCACCGTTCGGGCGAAACGGAAGACACTACGATTGCCGATTTGGCCGTGGCGTTGAACACCAGCCTCATCAAAACCGGATCGGCTTCACGCTCCGACCGTATTGCCAAGTACAATCAATTGTTGCGGATTGAAGAACAATTGGGCAAACAAGCCTATTATCCGGGACGCAATTTCAAATACATTAAAAAATAAATTATCATGGGAAAAAAAGGTGTTGAAATCCTCAATTTGGATGTTCAAAAATTAATCAAAATGCTCAATGAAGCATTAGCAGAAGAATGGTTGGCTTACTACCAATACTGGGTAGGCGCACGTATTATGGAAGGCCCTATGCGCGGCGATATCGAGCCGGAACTATTGGTGCATGCCAACGAAGAACTCGGCCATGCCGTACTTATCGTTGACCGCATTATTCAATTAGGTGGAACGCCGGTGCTGTCGCCTTTCGAGTGGGAAAAACTGGCGCGTTGTGAATACGAAGCGCCCGCCGATCCTTATGTGGAAGTAGTGCTGGAACAGAATCTCCGTGGCGAACGTTGCGCCATCCAACGTTACAAAGAAATTGCGGACTTCACGAACGGCCTCGACCACGTGACGCATCAAATAGCTACCACTATTTTGAATGACGAGTTGGAACATGAAAACGATATCGAAGATTTCCTTACCGACATTCATCGGATGAAAGAAGATTTTGCGAAAATGCGCAAATAG
>JAVBOD010000108.1:0-12113 GCA_031551045.1 Bacteroidales bacterium | reverse complement strand
ACTCCACCTATTCCTCTTTTGAATCGTATTATTTATGGCGGAAATTTCGGGATGGCTTTCGATAACGGTACCAGTATTATGTTTCAGCCTTTTGTCGGTTACCGGCTTACCAACAATTTGTCGGCCGGATTGAATTTTTACTACGAATACGAAAATTACAACTATACCTCGAACGCCTACGGTATCGGCCCTTTTGCACGTTATGAAGTAGCGCTGATGCCCACTTTCGGTGTGGTCGTACACAGCGAATACGATTACGGTTGGTATAAAGTAAAGTATGACGGAAGCAACGAATGGCAAACCACCACGATGGACAGACTTCCCTTGGGTGCCGGCGTGTATATGCAGACAGGTGCCCGCGGGCGCTTAAGTGTCGTGGCTTTGTGGGATGTATTGAATTTGGATAACTACAGCAATCCCGCTACACCGACTATCCGCGTGGGATATACGTTTTAAGTCTTGATTCTGATAGTTTTCAGTCTGATTTTTTTTTAATTATGAAATTTGAAATTTAAGATAGCACATGCAAAAAGTAACTTACGAAACAGCCAAAGAGTTGGGATTATTACCCGAAGAGTTCGACAAAATCAAAGAGATATTGGGACGTACGCCTAACTTCACGGAATTGAGCATCTACTCGGCCATGTGGAGCGAGCACGCTTCCTACAAAAATTCTATAAAGTGGTTGAAAACGTTGCCGAAGAAAGGAAAACATATCTTGGCCGAAGCCGGCGAAGAAAATGCAGGCTTGGTCGATATCGGCGATGGCTGGGCATGTGCCTTTAAGATTGAGTCGCACAACCATCCGTGTGCCGTGGAGCCCGTGCAGGGCGCAGCTACCGGCGTAGGCGGCATTAATCGCGATATTTTCACGATGGGTGCGCGGCCTATCGCGCAACTCAACTCGCTGCGTTTCGGCAATCCGAACGACGAGCGCACGAAATGGCTTATCCGCGGCGTGGTAAAAGGCATCAGCCACTACGGCAATTGTTTCGGCGTTCCGGTAGTGGGCGGCGAAGTATTTTTTGATGAGTGTTATCACATCAACCCGTTGGTAAACGCCATGTCGGTAGGTTTGGTGCGCAAAGGCGAAACCATTTCGGCTACCGCTTCGGGCGTAGGAAATCCGGTATATATTGTAGGTTCTTCGACAGGAAAAGACGGCATACACGGTACTACCTTTGCCTCGGCCAACATCACGGAAGACTCGGCCAACGATATTCCTTCCATTCAGGTGGGCGACCCTTTCATGGAAAAACTCTTACTCGAAGCCTCGTTGGAACTCATCCAAAGCGGCGCGGTAGTGGGCATGCAGGATATGGGTGCGGCCGGTATCATTTGCTCTACTTCGGAAATGAGCGAGCGCGGCGATTGCGGCATGAAAGTGGATTTAAGCAAAGTGCCGATGCGCCAAAACAACATGGAAGCGTGGGAAATCCTGCTGTCCGAATCGCAGGAACGCATGTTGGTGGTCGTTGAAAAGGGCAAAGAAAAAACGGTAGAAACTATTTTTAAAAAATGGGATTTGGATTGCCAGATCATCGGCGAAGTGATTCCCGAAGATAAGTTGGAATTTTATTTCGGCGGCAAGTTAGTGGCCGAAGTGCCGGCAGCTTCGCTGGTGTTGGGCGGCGGCGCTCCGGTGTACGACCGCGAATACAAAGAGCCGGCTTACTACAAGGAATATAAAAAATTCGACATCAACGATATTAAGCAGCCCAAAGACTTGAAAGCGGCGGCTATGGCTTTAATCAAGCATCCGAATATTGCGAGCAAACGATGGGTATATGAACAGTACGACTCGATGGTGCGCACCGTAAATATGAGCACCAATAAACCTTCCGATGCAGGCGTGGTCAATATCAAAGGAAGCAATAAAGCGTTGGCCGTTTGTACCGATTGCAACAGCCGCTATGTGAAAGCCGACCCGGAAATAGGCACGATGATTGCCGTTTCGGAAGCAGCCCGCAACGTGATTTGTAGTGGAGCTGAACCTTGCGGCATCACTAATTGTTTGAACTTCGGAAATCCTTATAATCCCGAAGTATATTGGCAATTTGTGCATGCTATCAAAGGCATGAGCCGCGCTTGCGAACGATTCGGTACGCCGGTTACCGGAGGAAATGTGAGTTTCTATAACCAATACGAAATAAAAGGCAAGACCGAAGCGGTCAACCCTACTCCTACCATCGGGATGCTGGGTATTCTGACCGATAAGGCGCATCAGACCTCGATGGCGTTTCAACACAAAGGCGACATGATTTATTTGGTGGGCAAGTCGCAGGAAGATATTGCTTCGTCGGAATACCTTTACAGTTATCACGGGGTGAAAGCTTCGCCGGCTCCTTATTTTAATTTAGAAGAAGAATATGCCGTGCAGCAAGCGGTGCTGGGCGCTATCCGCGAAGGTTTTGTGCAAAGTGCGCACGATGTATCCGACGGTGGATTATTCGTTACATTATTCGAATCGTCCATGGTAAACGAATTAGGTTTCGATATTACCAGCGATGCCGAAGTGCGTGAAGACGCCTTCCTGTTTGGCGAAGCACAAGGCCGCATTGTGGTAAGCGTGGCGCCGAAAGACGAATCGCGCTTTATTGATTTCATGATGTCGAAGAAAGTGCCGTGTAGCATTTTAGGACATGTGACCAAAGGCGAGTTGCGCGTGGACGATGTTTCATACGGTTTTGTGGGCGACGTGAAAAAAGTGTATGATAATGTACTAAATGACATTATGGAAGGCAAAGCTAAGGCCTAAATAATTAAATAGATTTTTACCATAAGATACCGGATATCGGATGAACTCTGATTCCGGTATTTTGAGTTTTAAAACTAATAACAGCGATTTTGAAATCCAAGATACTTGATAAGACCACTCCACACGTGGCAAAAATGTTTGATAACATTGCGCCGAAATATGATTTTCTGAATCATTTATTTTCATTAGGAATCGATAAACGCTGGCGAAAGAAAGTAGTGCGCGAAATAGCGAAACGTCGGCCGCATGCTATTTTAGATGTGGCGACCGGCACCGGCGATTTGGCGTTTGCTTTACATAAAGGAACGCATGCAAAAATTACCGGAGTGGATATTTCCGAAGGAATGTTGGACGTAGCACGGAAGAAGCAGTTGGCAGTAAACAGCCGGTACTCTCAACAACAACGCGCCCGTCATTGCGAGGAGCGAAGCAACGAAGCAATCTCTGACGAAAAGGACGGATTGCTTCGCTCCGCTCGCAATGACGAAGATTGCTTCGCTGCGCTCGCAATGACGGACGCTGCGCTCGCAACAACGGATACCACTAATACTGCCCACTGCTCACTGCCCACTGTCAACTTTATAAATGCTTCGGCAGAAGCGTTGCCGTTTCCCGACACATCGTTCGATGCGGTGACGGTAGCGTTTGGCGTACGTAATTTTGAAAATTTGCAGCAAGGGCTTGCCGAGATGTGCCGCGTGTTGCGGCCGGAAGGCGTGTTGGTCGTATTGGAATTTACTACGCCGAAATATTTTCCGGTGAAACAATTATATCATTTCTATTTTCATGGAGTGATGCCTGTCGTAGGACGTATCTTTTCAAGGCATCGTTCGGCATATAGTTATCTTCCGGCTTCTGTCGAGCGATTTTTGCAACGGGAAGCATTCGTAAAACAATTGCAACAATCCGGTTTTTATAACGCACAATACCGCAATCTTTCGTGCGGTATTGCAGCGATGTATGTCGCCGAAAAATGATAGTATGGATTACTACATTTTGCTGCTAAACTTTATCACGCATAATTTTACTACTATTACAACAAGGTATGCTCCCAGTAAATAATATCCAATCATGGTCTTAATTTTTAATGAGTCTTACGGTTTGTAAATTTTATATTTTTCCGTTAACCATTTTTAGTACACATACTTTTAATAATACTACGGCGAAAGATGCTGCGAGTAAATAATATCCAATCATAATTTTTAATGTTTTTTTCGATATTACCTTTAACAACAAGTGTGCCAAACTATAAACGCACCTTAAAAAATCATGTAATTGATTTATTATTATATAAATAAATTTATATCACGAGAAGAGAGAACTGGAGTCAGATAAAATGCCGGCATCTTCTATTTTTCACAAATCATCTATTACACAATAACTTATACGGACAATACCGGCATATCTTTTCGTCTTTGGTCTGCGTAAAAGGTGTTTGGTTATCAAAAATTTTTACTAAAGTGTGTCGCAAAGCTTCCATAAACGGCGACACATAGTCGGCTACATCGTCAATCTGTAAGCCCGACGAAGCATCTACGAGTGAAAAATTGGCGTTTTCTTCGAAGGCATCGTGCAGGAAATAGAGCAAGGGCTTGATATTCTGTGCCGGCTGCTGCTGTTTCAGCAACACGGCATAGAAAACGGCTTGCAACATTTCTTTGCGTTGCAGTTTTTCCTCGGAATCAAATAAAGCCTCCAACGAGGGCATCGTGCTTTTTTCTTTGCGTGCCCCGGCCGTAGTCGTTTTGTAATCTACAATGCGCAGCGTGTCTCCCACCCGGTCCATCCGGTCGATAATGCCGCCCGCTGTAATTGTCCGCTCTTGTCCCTCAACGGTAAACGTAACCGGCTGCTGAATAGTGCATTCCAAATCTTCCACCGCAAAAGGTATAAGGTGCCGATCAATTTGCAATACTTGCCTTACATATTTTTTTACTACATTTTTTAAGATGAGCATTTTACCATCTTCCATAGCATCGTCGGGCAAGGCGTCGGCATCAAAAAATACATTGGCAATGGATTGGTTGACCGCTTCATCCAATCGCCATTCATCTTCAAGGAGTAATTGCAAATCATTAATTGAAAGAGATTTACGAATCAATGGTATATAAAGTCTTTCCATCGAAGCATGCAAGACTTTTCCCAATAATTGATTATTTATATCATCTTCAACCATTTCAGGCTCTTTGATACGCGCCACATATTTATAATAAAATTGGAGCGGACAAGCTATATAGGTATTTAAAGCGCTGGGAGAAAAGAGTTTTGCTTTTTCAACATTGAAATAATCAGCAAGCGCCGTTACAATTTCCGGCGTTTTCGCCACGGAGATTTCCTCGGGCGTGTCGATACCCATATCGAATGCCACGCTTTGTTCCTGTACACGATGTCCCGATTCCAGTTTCAACTGCAACAAGTAGCGGCTGGCCTCGCCGCTTCGCGCTTCATCCGTTTTTGTATTGTAAACCAAGGTTATACGTTTAGCACGTTGCAGTAAGCGATAAAAATAATAGGCATACACCGCCTCGTGCTGCTCAATGGCCGGAATACCAAAACCCTTACGTAAATTGTATGGAATAAATGAAGGAGCATTCAGCGATTTGGGTAAAATCCCTTCGTTGGCCGAAAGTAGCACAACATTCTCAAAATCAAGACAACGGGTTTCCAATAAGCCTAAAACCTGTAAGCCAATCAGCGGCTCGCCGGTAAAAGGAATGGTTTCGTGTTGCAAGTGACTTTGCAGCACGCTGATATAAACCGGCAAAGAAATTTCGACAGCGCTTTCGTCCATGGCTTTTTTCAGTATCAGCAAACGCCGGATACCGTGTTGAAGATAGCAAGATAGTATTATATCATTCCCATAGGAAGCGGCTTTTCGCTCAATCTCTTCCAATAAATTAATGAGCTTTTCGGTCAGTTGAGAAAAATTTTCCGGCTTTTCAAATAAACTCACTAAATATTGATTTTCAATATATTTATATTTAGAAACATAAATGTTATTAAAAGAAACTATATTGTTTAATTCTTTTTCAATATTTTGATTATCAATAATTTTAATATATGGATGATGCAAAACCGCCAACAGGTCTGCATAATAGAAGCGCTGGCTGTTTCCGGAACCGCTTTTGGCATTCCGAAGTAGCTTCAGCAGCAGTAAGAGCAAGGAAAAAAAAGCGCTATTTCGTATGGGATACCCCATCGTAACATTAATGTTAGGCGCAGCGGAGGGAAGCGTGTGCAACAAAGGGATAAGTAATTGTTCATCAGCTAATACCACGGCTGTAGTTACATCGGCCGCCGCGCTCATATCGCTTAATATGTTGTAAACCAGCTTTGTTTGCACAGCATCGGAAGGCGCTGCAATGATGTTGATGTTTTTTTCATCCTTAAAATTCGAAAAATCAGCATTTTCCAATGAAGATGGAAATTCGCGCATATTCTCGCGCAGGAACCAGCCGGCTTCCTGTTGCGTATCATTCAGGTAATAAGCATCATAGTCCCAATAGAATTCCGCCCGGCCTTGTCGCTGGAGGTAACGGAATAGTGTTTTCTCGCACTCGTTCAGGGCGTTAAAGCCGATGAAAATATAACGGGTGTTTTCTAGTTGGAGATTGCTTCGCTTCGCCTGCAATGACGGGGTCGCTTGGTTGAAGATTGCTTCGTCGTTCCTCCTCGCAATGATGGAATTTGATTCTAGTTGCTCAGCTAATAGTCTGTAAATCATACCTTCATAAGCTATTTTCTGCTGCATCAACCGTTGCCGGAAATCGTTATAAACAGGCAGCAGAATCTCCCAGATTTCGATAAATTGCTGTTGCAACGTGCTTTTACCTTCCGGTTGAAAACTTTCCCAAAAACGGCGGATAGCCGCCAATTGGTCTTCATCCAAAAACGAAAAATCGCCTTCCAATGCTTTTTGATGCTGTAAATTAGTAAACAAGGCCTGTGCATTAACACGGTATTTATCAAGGGTATCGAAGTCGTAGAGCATCATGCTTCCCCAATAATAGAAGCGGTCGAACGGCTCGTCGGTCTGCCGCACGGACTTATAGCTCTCGTAGAGTGTTAAAAGCAGGGGGAAATTGTCGGCCGCTTGCAAGTCAACCGCTTGTTTCACAAAATCGTCCATCGTGCTGTAAGCCGGTTGCCACAGCGGCTCGGAGATAATGCGCGAAAGGCTTTTAGCAAAAAACAAACGGGCGCGGCGATTTGGAAAAATTAAGCATAATTCGCTCATCTGCTTGCCGTAACGAATGTATAAATCGCGGGCTACTATGTCTAAGAAAGAGGAATTCATATTTTTATAGGTATTTAGCGCCCCAAAGGGGCTACAGCAATAGTGTGGGGCAACGCCCTACGAAAACAAGATGAGAATATACATCGCGCGGAGAAGAATCCGTTCTTTGAAAAACAGGCTGCATCCCGCGCGAAAGAGCATGGTGCTTTTTCGGCCGTAGGGCATTGCCCCACGCTATTGCTTTTCAGGCTTTCAGCCTGTATTTGTCTAAAATTATACATATCCTAAAACCCATTCAACGGAAAGAAAATTGTTGGCAATAGCAACAAAAATCCCAAGGTAATAAACAATAAAATATATTTGAACACCCACCGAACCCACACGGTATAAGGAATCTTAGCCATGCCGAGGCAGCCGAGCAACACGCCCGACGTGGGCGTTATCATATTCGTGAAACCATCGCCGAACTGAAAGGCCAACACCGTGGTTTGCCGCGACACGTGAATCAAATCGGCTAATTGCGACATGAGCGGCATGGTAAGCGCCGCCTTGGCCGAGCCGGACGGCATAATCAGATTCAGCGCCGTTTGGAATACGTACATCAGCCCGACCGAAGCGACCTCTCCTACTCCGGACATGGCTTGCGAAACACCGTAGAGAATGGTGTCGATAATTTTTCCGTCCTGCATGACGACAATGATACCACTTGCCAATCCCACGATTAACGCCGGATTCAGGATATCCTTGGCACCTTCGAGGAACGATTTGGCCATGGCATCGGCACGGGCGCCGGAAGCCATAGCCGCCGATAAGCCCATCGCCAAAAACAGCGTGGCGATTTCCATCACATACCAACCGTAGCCCAACACGCCTATCACCAAATAAAAAATGGTGAAGAATAAGATGGTAAGAATAAAGAAGTGTCCCGATTTACGCAAGGCAACAATTCCAACAAGAACAAATAAACCGGCCAATATAGGAAGCGCCGGAAACGTAAATGCCGACGCACCGATTTCAATAGTGGTAAGCGGATAATAACACGCTATGGCAATAGCCACGGCCGAAAGGAAAATCCATGTGAACCAGGCAGCACGCGGCGTATGATAGCTTTGCTCGTCGCTTTTTTCTTTGGCCAAGCGCTGCCGCCAGTAATTATCGAACTTATAGACCAACGATTTCTGCGGATTTTTCTTTACACGGCGCGCGTACAGCAACAAAAGCGTCAAACCCACTGCCGTCAAAATAATCCAACAGATGAAACGATATTCCAAGCCCGAAAACAACGGCAATCCGGCAATGCCTTGTGCAATGCCAATAGTAAACGGGTTGAGCATGGCGCCCGAAAAACCGATATGCGCCGCCATGTAGCAAATACCCAATCCTACAATGGAATCGTAGCCCATTGAAACGGCCAGCGGCACAAAAATCACGACAAAGGCAATGGTTTCTTCACTCATGCCGAAGACCGCGCCGAACAGGCTAAAAACGATGAATATAAGGGATAGAATGAGGTTGTTTACACCCAATACCCGCACCAAACGAAATCGCCCGACACGTTGCGACCACCGCAGGAAAGCCGCCATACCCACTTCGATGGCGCGGCTTTGGTTGAGCATCCAAAAAGCGCCGCCCACTATCAAAATAAAAATAATGATATCGGCTTTATCGACAAAACCACGAAAGAAAGCCGACAGCACCTGCCATGTCTGCGGAGCGCGTTCCACCGGATGATACGAATCGGGCACGACGATGCTGCGCTCCACGCCGTTCACATCCTGCGTTTGACGTACATATTCGCCGCCGGGAATAATCCAGGTGAGCACGGCCGCCGCCAGCAATATAAAGAAGACAATGGTAAATGTATGGGGAATTTTTAATCCCTTAGCATTGATATCGAACGGCGTTTTTTTCTTCATTTCCGGTGAAAGGAATTTTTATAAACTTGATGAAACAAAAGTACAAAAAATATTTCACCTTTGTTGTCGCCCCTCTTGACATTCTGAACGAAGTGAAGAATCTCCTAATCATTGCTGTAGAGCAAGGCAATCTCAAATTTTGGATATTGGAGCCATGATGGCGTTTTATCTTTTTACCCTTGTCGCATTTACAGATTCTTCACTTCGTTCAGAATGACAAGTCACCTAACCTTTTTACCCTTTCACCCTTTTACCTTTGTCTCCTATTGTTAATAACATTATTTCCTTTATCGGCCAAAACATTTTATTTTTGCATTAATTGGTATTTAAACCAAACAGTAATTTTCAAAATAGTTTATCAAAAATACACACATGAAATTAGTAAAATTAGTTGCTGCCTGCTTATTGCTTTTTACAGGGGCGGCGCAAGCCAATCCGCTATGGATGCGCTATCCGGCTATTTCGCCGGACGGCAAACAAATCGCTTTTTCATATAAGGGCGATATTTATTTAGTTCCTGCTTCGGGAGGCGATGCCCGGCAATTGACCATGCACGAGGCGCATGACTACATGCCGGTGTGGTCGCCCGACAGCAAGAGCCTTGCTTTTGCCAGCAACCGCTATGGAAATTTCGACATTTTTTTGGTTTCCGTTAACGGCGGCACGCCCGAACGATTAACCACCTATTCGGGCAACGAAATGCCCTACTCTTTCACTCCTGATTCGAAATATGTGGTGTTCGGCGCTAAAATTCAAGCGCCGGCAAAAAGCGCCGCTTTTCCGTCGGGCGTAATGAGCGAATTGTATCAAGTACCGGTAAAAGGCGGGCGATCGGAACAAATCCTGGCGACGCCTGCCGAAAATATCCGCTTTACCAAAGACGGGAAAAAGTTCATTTACCAAGACCGTAAAGGCGGCGAAGACCGTTTCCGCAAGCATCACACCTCGTCGGTTACACGCGACATTTGGATGTATGATATGGCAACTAAAAAATTTCAATCGCTGATTACCAATGCCGGCGAAGATACCGATCCGGTATTGAGCGCCGACAATGCGCAAGTTTATTTTTTGAGCGAGCGTTCGGGAACTTATAATGTACATACATTTCCATTGAATAATCCCGCTCAAATTTCGCAACTAACCACCTTCAAAATACATCCGGTACGTTTCTTGTCGATAGCCGAAAACGGTACGCTGTGCTTCAGTTATGACGGAGAAATTTACACGATGGCGGCCAACGGCAAACCGCAAAAACTAAACGTTCACATCACGGGCGAAAGCAAACAAAACGATATCGACGCCTTGATGAACCGCAACGCCTTCGGCGGTTCCGTATCGCCGGACGGCAAACAAGTAGCGGTGGTGATGCGCGGTGAGATTTTTGTGACTTCGGTGGATTACAAATACACCAAACGTATTACGAACACAGCGGCTAACGAACAAATGCCACACTTCTCGCCCGATGGAAAAACGCTGGTTTACGCTTCGGAACGCGATGGCGTGTGGGCGCTGTACACCGCCAAAACCACACGCAAAGAAGAACCTTACTTTTTCAACGCTACGGTCATTGAAGAAGAGCCGCTGTTCAAAGCCGACGGAAAAGAACGTTTCCTGCCGCAATACTCGCCCGATGGAAAGGAAATCGCATTCATTGAAGACCGCGGAAAACTGATGGTTTACAATATCGCCGCGAAAAAAACGCGGCAAATTACCGACGGCTCGATCAACTACAATACTTCGGGAATGATAGATTACCAATGGTCGCCCGACGGCAAATGGTTTACGCTTGCCTACACCGCTAACCGCCACGAACCTTATTCGGACATCGGATTGGTAAGTGCGCAAGGCGGCGCTATTACCAACCTGACGAACAGCGGTTACAGCAGCGAAAACCCGAAATGGGTGCTGGGCGGCGATGCTATTTTGTTTGCTACGGAACGCTACGGCATGCGCAACCACGCTTCGTGGGGCTCGCTCAGCGACGTGATGATTGTGTTCATGAATCAAAAAGCGTACGACAAATTCACGCTGAGCGAAGACGATTTCAAACTGCTACAGGAAGAGGAAAAAGCGGCTAAAAACAAACCGGCCGCCGACAAAGCAAAGGACGACAAGGCGAAAACCACCGCCAATAAAGAAGATTCCGTAAAAAAATCGGGTAAGGAAATGAGCGTAGAACTCAAAGGTATTGAAGACCGTATCCTGCGCCTCACACCGAATTCTTCGCAATTAGGCGATGCTATCCTAACTCCGGAAGGCGATAAATTATATTATTTGGCTTCTTTTGAAAAAGGCTTCGATTTGTGGTCGATTGACACCCGCACCAAAGAAACTAAAATTGAAGTGAAAGGCGCCGGAAACGCGCCGTTGGTGCTGGACAAAGAGGGTAAGAATTTATTCCTGCTGGGGCGCGGCATGCAAAAAATCGGGCTGGCCGGCGGAAAAAAGACGCCTATCTCCTACACGGCTCAAATGGATTTGGACTTGGCCGCCGAGCGCGAATACATGTTCAACCACGTGTGGACACAAGAGCAGAAACGTTTCTACGTGACATCGATGCACGGCGTAGATTGGGAGTTGATGAAAAAGGCATACGCGAAATTCCTGCCGCATATCAACAATAATTTCGATTTTGCCGAGTTGCTGAGCGAACTGTTAGGCGAACTGAACGTGTCGCACACCGGCGGACGTTACTCGCCGCAAGTTTCGAATCCCGATGCTACGGCGAATTTGGGTGTACTTTTCTCGTGGACATACGACCAAGACGGCTTGCTGATTGACGAAGTGCTGGAAAAAGGCCCGTTCGACAAAGCCGGAAGCAAAGTGAAAGCAGGTTGTGTTATAGAAAAAATCAACGGCGAGAAAATAGGAAAAGAACAAGATTACTTCCCCTTGCTGAATAAAAAAGCCGGCGAAAATACCTTGATATCGTTCTACAACCCCGCTACCGGCGAACGTTGGGACGAAGTGGTGAAGCCCGTAAGAGGCATTGGCGATTTACTGTACGCCCGCTGGGTGAAACAACGCGAGGCTGACGTGGAACGCCTGTCGGGCGGACGCCTGGGCTATGTGCACGTGCAAAGTATGGGCGATGAAAGTTTCCGTTCCATTTATTCCGATATTTTAGGAAAATATAATGATAAGGAAGGCATCGTGATTGACATCCGCTTCAATGGCGGCGGCCGTCTGCACGAAGACCTCG
>JAVBOD010000055.1:0-16809 GCA_031551045.1 Bacteroidales bacterium | reverse complement strand
ATGCTGGTTGCAATGGCGACGGTAATAAGCACACGGTTGCTGAGTAGATTGACCGAACTTTCTTTTCCTTTCTCAAAGCTTTCTTTTATCATCTTGGCGCCGATAAATGCCAATAAGAAAAAAGCTATCCAATGATCAAATCGGGTGATGTAATCACTCACTCCGGTGCCAAACAAGAATCCTATTCCTGTCATTCCTCCTTGAAAGAGAGCAAATGTCGCAGCAATTTTTAGCCACGACTTTATACATCTTTTTTTCAGGCAAACGCCTCCGGAGAGTGAAACGGCTAACGTGTCAAAACATAATCCGATAGCCAAAATAAAAAGCTCGGAATAACTCATGCAGCAATTTGTTAAGTTTGATTTGCAAAAGTAGTCAATTTTATCAAACGATTTTTTGTACCTTTGTAAAATTACACTAAAATAACAAGTCTTAATATGCGCAGTATCCTGAAAAAAGAAATAAGCGCTTTTTTCTCCTCGCTCACAGGTTATATTGCTGTGGGTATTTTTCTCATGGCAAACGCTTGGTTTATGTGGATCAATCCCGGAGAGTGGAACGTGATTGACGGAGGTTTTGCCACTATTGATACCCTTTTCACCATTGCTCCATGGGTCTTTTTGTTCTTGATTCCGGCAGTGACCATGCGTAGTTTTGCCGAAGAAAAAAAATCGGGAACCATTGAATTACTACTCACCAAGCCGATTACCGATAATCAGTTGGTAATGGGAAAATATTTGGCAGCTGTGCTGCTGGCGCTTTTTGCTTTATTACCTACACTCGTCTATTTTATGAGTGTTTACCGTTTGGGTAATCCGGTCGGGAATATAGACGCCGGAGGGACTTGGGGCTCCTACATCGGGTTGTTTTTCCTAGCGGCATCATATGTTGCGGTGGGTATATTCGCCTCGTCATTAACCGATAACCAAATTGTGTCGTTTATAGTAGCGGCCGTACTTTGTTTCTTTTTATATACGGGTTTTGACGGATTGGCGGGCTTGGCTTGGTTGAAACCGATTGATGAGACGGTTTTGTCCTTGGGGATTAACGAACATTATAAATCAATGAGTAGAGGTGTGATTGACTCTCGTGATGTGATTTATTTCTTGAGTTTAATAGTGCTATTTTTAAGTGCGGCAAAGCTAAAGTTGGCGGCGCGAAAATGGTAATGGAAGCTATTCTTGGAAATTAAAATTATGAAAATTAAATATAAACAAATTACGAATTACGGCTTATTATTGGTGGCCATAGTGCTATTGAACTATGTGGCGCAATATGCCTTCTTTCGTATTGATTTGACAGGCGATAAACGCTATACGCTTTCGAAAGTAAGCCGTGAGGTGGCCGGAAGTTTTGACGAAACGGTGTTGATAAGAATATACCTTGACGGCGAAATGCCCATTGCGTTGAAAAAACTGCGGACGACCATCCGCGAAACCATTGATGAACTTAAAGTATATGCCGGAAACCGCTTGCAATATGAGTTTGTAAATATATCGGAAGAAGTAGAGCCACAAGACTTAGACCGTTTTTATGGCACTTTGCGCAACAGGGGATTATCGCCGGTGGTTGTCACGGAAAACGCGGCGGACGGTTCATCTACCGAGCGCGTTTTATTTCCGGGAGCCTTAATGATAGCTACGGTTGCTATACCGGCAGCCGATTCTATGCGAATGGAAACTCGGGAAGTTCCGGTCAACTTTTTGCAAGGCGAAGCTAATGCAGACAGTGAACGTGATTTGTTGGAGGCTCAACAAAATGTAGAATTCGAATTGGTGAACGCATTACATCGCATTACCCAAAAAACATTTCCACGGATAGCATTTGTAGAAGGGCATGGCGAATTGGACGAGTACGAAACGGGCGATATCATAAGGGAATTAGCGGCTTTTTCTTACATAGACCGCGTACGATTAGATGGAAACATTGGAATTTTAGACGAATATATTGCAGTGGTAGTCGCTAAGCCGACGACGGAATGGAGCGAGGCCGATAAGATTGTCATGGATCAGTATATCATGAATGGCGGGCGTACCGCATGGTTTATCGACGCGGTGGATGTGCACCACGATAGTTTGTCACGCGGTAATATCACCTTTGCGCTGGTATGCCCGCATAAGTTGGACGACCAGTTATTCAAATATGGCGCACGCATCAATCCGAATGTTATTCAGGATTTGCAATCGGCCTACCTTCCTGTAAATATTGCTCCGCCGGGACAAGCTGCTAATTTCCGTCCGGCTCCCTGGACATATTATCCCTTGTTGATTCCTCCTGCTTCGCATGTGATTACGCGGAACATGAATTATATTGAGGCGAAATATCCCAGCACCCTTGATACTGTGGGAAGAAATTTAGAAGTGGCTAAACAAATTTTGTTGCACACCTCGCAATATAGCAAGGCAACCATGGTTCCTTTGCGTATCTCATTGGAGGAAGCCACGAAGCAACCGGTTCCAGAAACTTTTAATCATTCGTTTTTACCGGTAGCCGCATTATTGGAAGGCTGTTTTCAATCTGCTTTTGTGAATCGTCCATTGGAACACTATAACCATGAAACTCCCTTTGAGTTTGTTTCAAAAAGCAAGCCGACGAAAATGCTGGTAGTGGCCGATGGCGATATTATTCGCAATGAAGTAAACCGCAGAGCCGACGGTATCGGGATTTATCCTTTGGGCTTCGATAAATATATGAATGTGCAATTCGGGAACCGGCAATTTGTACTGAATGCTTTAAGCTATTTGATGGATGATAGTGATATCATGCAAATCCGCCGCAGGGAATGGACCTTGCGCCTCTTGGATAAAACGGAAATCCGCCGTCATCGGTCATTTTGGATTACGCTTAATACCATGCTGCCTCTTATCTGCTTGTTCCTTATCGGTGGATTCTTTATTTTTTGGAGAAGACGTAAATATGCCAAACGCTCATGAGAATTTTTCCTAAAAAAACACCTTTTTTCCTTTTAGCGGTTTTGATACTTACGGCAGCTTATTTCTTGTGCCGGTCGAACGAATCAAAAAAACTTTTTGGGAATATAAATTTAATGGAAAATCCGGAAAGGTATAGTATCAGCATTATTTCCGATTCTTCCATGGCTGTGACGCTTTCCTACAACGGCGAACAGTGGTTGGTAAATAACGCCTATGAAGCCAATGAAGAACGAATAGAGAACCTTCTGTACTTATTGAGCCATGTAGAATGGCTCAATCCTATCCCGCAGAATATGCAGGAATCTGTCACACGGAAATTGCACTGCAAGGGATTTCTTGTCGCAATCAACAAAGACGATAAATTGCAAGGGAAGGCTTATATCATGGAAGAAAGTAGTGTCGGTTTGTTAGGCGCTGCGAAGGACGGGGAGGTTTTTTTGCTGGGAACCGGAGGCTATGAATTTGATATTCTTTCTACGCTAAGCGCCGAACCGGCTTTTTGGTGTGCCAATCAAATTTTTACATTTCCTATTGAATCTTTGCGCGAAGTTTGCGTAAAACATATAGCAATGCCGGGCGAATCGTTTTGTATCCACCTCGATAATGGGAGCAAACCGGTTTTAACAACGCTGAACGATACGCTTCCGCAATCCTATGACGAAATACTGATGAAACGCTACTTAACCTATTTTGGGAATGTATTTGTAGATAAAATGATAGCCGGAGGAGCCGGAGAACAACATGCGCTGAAAAACGATTTGCAACATGTTATTCAAATAACAAGCCCAACAGAAACATGCACAGTGGCTTGCATCGGATTAAAAACACCGGAAGGAAACTATGATACCGATAAATTTTTGCTCTATCACTATGAGAAAAATCGGTGGGCTTTAGCCTCTTGGGTGCGTTTCGACCTCTTATTGAAAAATTACAGCCATTTTCTAAAGAATGCCGAAAGCTTATAATTCAAAAAAAAATTGTATTATTGTAGTTTGAAATATCAGTAGAAAATAATTTAATTAATTGATAATATGAAATTTGTAGTTTCGAGTACAGAGCTAATGGGGCGCCTGCAGCTATTAGGGCGTGTAGTAAGCAATAAAAACCCTTTGGCAATTTTAGACAATTTTTTGTTTCGCCTTACGGGAAATGACCTGAATATTGTGGCTTCCGACCTTGAAACCACTTTGGAAACCACCTTGACTATCGGTAATGTACAAGAAGAAGGAGCGGTGGCCATGCCGGCCAAGATGCTCATGGATTCGTTGAAAGATTTTCACGAAGAGCCTATTACATTTACGGTAGGAGGCGCGAATCTGATGATTGAAATCAGTTGGTCGGCCGGTAAAATCAGTATTCCCGGTTCGCCTGCCGACGATTATCCCGAGAAACCACAGCTTAAACAAGCGGTTTCTACTATTTCCATGCCGGCCAATACATTATTGAACGGCATTACCGGAACGCTCTATGCCACGGCCGACGACGAATTACGTCCCGTAATGAACGGTATTTATTTCGATATTACAGATAGCCATGTTACGATGGTAGCTTCCGATGCTCACAAGTTAGCTTCCTACAAACGTACGGACATGAAAGGCGATGGCCCTGCTTCTTTTATTTTACCGAAAAAATCGGCCGGATTGCTGAAAAATATTTTAGGTAAAATGGCCGATGAAGTAACGCTGACTTTCGACGATAAGAATGCCGTGTTTGTGCTTCCCGGTTATTCCATGGTGTGCCGCTTGGTGGAAGGAAACTACCCGGCTTACCAATCGGTGATTCCCACGAACAACACCAATAAAATTACAATCGACCGCGTGGAATTGTTGAATGCCGTGCGCCGTGTGGCCGTATTCTCCAATCAAGCCAGTAACTTGATTAAATTAAAAATTACCGGTAATGAAATGGTTGTTTCCGCACAGGACTTGGATTTCTCTGTATCGGCATTCCAACGGGTAAACTGCCAGTATGAAGGCGACGATATTGAAATAGGATTCAAATCGACATTCCTTTGTGATATTTTAGCAAACCTATCCTCGGTGAATGTTAGCCTTGAACTTTCCGACCCGAATCGTGCCGGATTGATTCTTCCGGTGGAAAAAGAGAGCGAACACGAAGATATCCTCACGTTGCTGATGCCGATGATGATTGGCGTGTAACGAAAAATCTGAGCTAACTTAATAAAATAATAATTCCATGAAAACGTTATTAGTTTTTGGATTAGGAGCCCAAGAAATCATTGTTATCGCATTGATTGTATTGCTGCTTTTTGGAGGTCGAAAAATTCCCGAGCTGATGAAAGGGCTTGGCAAAGGCGTGAAAAACTTCAAGGACGGCGTGAAAGGGGTGGAAGACGATCTTAAAAAAGACTTGGAGTAACCTTCTTTTTCCTTTTGCTTCATGAGCGACGGCAAGGATATGTCTTTTTGGGATCACTTGGATGCCCTGCGCGGCACCTTGTTCCGCTCGGCTATAGGTGTAGTGGCTTGCATGGTGATAGTATTCCTATGCAAGTCATTTGTTTTTGACAGCATTATTTTCCCTCCGCGCTCTTCGGATTTTATCCTGTACAAATGGTTTTGCCAATTAGGCGATAAACTGAATATGCCCGGCTTCTGCCCGGAGCCTTTCTGTATCGATATCATCAATATCAACTTGGCATCGCAGTTTTTCACGCACATGAGTACTTCCTTTTGGATTGGGCTGATCATTGCTTTTCCGTACGTTATTTATGAGCTCTGGCGATTTGTAAGCCCTGCCTTATATTCGCACGAAAAACGCAGCATGGTGCGGGCTTTTTTGTTTGCTTCCGTGTTATTTTACCTGGGCGTGGTAGTGGGTTATATGTTGATTTTTCCGCTTACTATTAAATTTCTGGGAACGTATCAGGTAAGCGATATTGTTGCCAATCAAATTTCATTGAATTCTTATATCGGCATGCTCACTTCGCTGATACTGGTGATGGGCCTGGTGTTTGAAATGCCGGTACTGGCTCATTTATTGTCCCGTTTAGGGATCATCTCTCGTAAATTTCTACGTAAATACCGCCGTCATGCCATTATCATATTATTGATGGCTGCGGCCATTATTACGCCGAGTACCGATGCATTTACGATGTTTATGGTAGCTATTCCGCTCTACCTGCTCTATGAATTCAGTATTGTGGTGTGTGTGAAAATAAAGCCTGACAAAGCAGATTGATATATAGTTTAACCTTAAAAACCGAATGATTATGAAAAGAATGATGATTGTATTAGCCATCCTCTTATTTGCTTCCTCTGTAAGCGCACAAGAAATAGAGGTCGGTGTTAAGGCCGGTTATAACGCTTCTTATATGACAGGGCTGAGTCAAATGTTTGCCGCGATGAATAACATGGACGGTGTCGATGCGGTAGATGGCTCTACATCTATTAGGTCCGGGGTTCATGCCGGGCTGATGATGCAAATGGGGCTGACACAGCTTCTTTTCCTGCAGCCTGAATTGTTATATTCCATGCAGGGAGTAAAACTTGACGGGAGCATTACAGCCGAAGGCCAGTTGTTCACCCAAAAAACGACTACTACCTTGCATTATCTTCAATTGCCGGTTTATTTCGGCTGCAAATTTAATCCGGAAGCAGAAAGCAATATAATCATGGCCTTGGGGCCTTATGTTGCCTGTGGATTAGGGGGTAGTGAAAAAGACAAAGATTCCGGATTAGCGCAAGACATGTTCGGCGAGCATGGTTTCTTTAAAAGAATTGATGTTGGATTAAGTTTTTTAGTTGGCACGCAGTTGTTTAATAAGATGCAGCTGAGTGTGGCTTGCGATTTGGGATTAATAGATGTCGTAGATGTACAGGGTTGGAAAACGGCAAAAGACTTGCTCGGCTTGTCATCCGTATGTAACCGTAATTTTAAAATCTCGCTGGCCTATTTCTTTTAACGGGCTTAAGAACTTGAGATGAATAAATTATTTGGTGATTCCAAATTTATTTGTATCTTTGCAGCCCTAATTTGAAAAATTACTATTTAAAAATATAAACAGGTTATGTCAAGGGTTTGCCAGATAACAGGAAAGAAAAGAATGGTCGGAAATAACGTGTCGCACTCTAACCGCCGCACGAAACGCGAATTTGCTCCGAACTTGAAAACAAAACGTTTTTGGGTAGAAGGGGAAAACCGTTTTATTCAGTTGAAAGTATCAGCTGCCGGTCTTCGCACAATTAATAAAAAAGGCTTGAAAGCAGCATTGAAAGATGCTAAAGAAGCCGGTTTCATAAATGCTTAATCGTAGGGAGAAGTAAAGTATGGCAAAGAAAGGAAATAGGGTACAGGTAATATTGGAATGCACCGAGCAACGTGAAAGCGGCGTAGCCGGAATGTCGCGTTACATTACCACCAAAAACAAGAAGAACACTACTGATCGTTTGGAACGTAAAAAATACAATCCGTTCATGAAAAAAGTGACTGTTCACCGGGAAATTAAATAGTTTATCAACATTGTTAAAATAAGAATAGTATGGCAAAAAAAGCAGTCGCAACACTTCGCGATAAATCAGCCGGAAAAAATATTGTAAAATGCATCCGTATGGTACGTTCGGAAGCATCGGGCGCTTATGCATTCAAAGAAGAGATGGTAGCCACCGAAGAAGTGAAAAACTTCTTTGCTGGAAAAAAATAATCTTCGCTTTGCGATAATCGGATAAGCTCCTGCAAAGGGGCTTTTTTCGTTTTTTAGAATATAAACAATATAACTATATTGAATTAACGAAAAAGTCTGATTATGAATGTGTTAATTGTTGTAGCAAAGTAGAATTGTTGAACATTTTTATAAAAATAAAATAACATGGCCCTATTTGGAATATTTTCCTCGCGTGAAAAAGAACGCTTGGAAAAGGGGATGGAAAAGACCAAAACCGGTTTTTTCGAAAAAATAACCCGCAGTATTGCCGGTAAATCGAAAATTGACGATGAAGTACTGGACAAATTGGAAGAGGCGTTAGTGACTTCGGATGTCGGGGTGGAAACTACGCTGCGTATTATCGAGCGGGTGGAACAACGGGTGGCGCGCGATAAATACATGAATGCCGCCGAACTGAACACTCTTCTTCGCGAAGAGATCGAAAATCTCCTGATTAGTGATGATAAAACGGCCGAACCCTTCGATTTTTCAAAGAAACCTTATGTCATCATGGTAGTAGGGGTGAACGGCGTTGGAAAGACAACGACGATTGGAAAATTGGCCGCACAATTAAAAAACGCCGGAAAGAAAGTGATTTTGGGAGCTGCCGACACGTTTCGCGCTGCGGCTGTGGAGCAATTGACTATTTGGAGCGAGCGTGCCGGAGTGGGTATTGTAAAACAAAAAATGGGTGCCGACCCGGCTTCGGTAGCGTATGATACGGTTTCATCGGCGGTAGCGCAAGGCGCCGATGTCGTATTGATTGATACGGCAGGGCGATTACACAATAAGGTAAACCTGATGAATGAGTTGACCAAAATCCGTCAGGTAATGGCAAAGGTTATTCCTGACGCTCCGCATGAAGTATTGTTGGTGCTCGATGGCTCTACCGGACAGAATGCCTATCAGCAAGCAAAAGAGTTTACCAAAGCAACACAAGTGACTGCCTTAGCGGTAACCAAACTCGACGGGACCGCCAAAGGCGGCGTGGTATTAGGCATTAGCGATCAATTTCAAATTCCGGTAAAGTTTATCGGAGTGGGAGAGGGTATCGACGATTTGCAGATTTTCGATAAAAAACAATTTGTAGCATCTATATTCTAAGATACTGAGGCCTATCTCATCGGCCTCGGGTTGCCTTTTGGTGTGGGAGCCTGTTTCGGCGCCGGCCCTTCGGGGCGTAAGTTGGGATTTTGTTGCGGATGGAACATTTGATAGCCTACGGCCCCCCATGCAGCCACTCCCATAATTAAACCAATAGTGCCGAAAATTTCACTGTTGCGTTGGTATTGCTCCATGTTCAACATAATGGATTGCCCTACACGTTGTGTACTAAATAGCTTGTTTTCGTAGGAGTTGTAATTATTCTCAAATAACTTAGGCACCGGCATGAGTTGGTAAGGGTCATACGAGTGGAACAGTTCGTTTGGATTCAAGAATAAAGCTTTCATCAAAGACTTATTCTGAGAAGGAAAAAGAAACGGATCTATCGGTGCTATTTCCAATTTTGTAGTATCGGCATATGCTACAGGATAGGTTGATGCGGTATCTTGCGCCAGCAGCGTATTTGTTGATAGCAACAGACTAAACGATATGAATAATATCTTATACATAATAGCGTGTTATTAATCTTCACAAAGATATATAAAATAATGGAAATATCCGCTATCCGGGGATGTGTTTCAAGGAGTCGCCCTTGCCGGTTGATATCCGCCGGACAATAATAGATGCGCTATATGTTACAATTTTCCCCACTTTAACCGCAAACTATTGGTGACGACCGACACGGAACTCAATGCCATGGCGGCTCCGGCAATCATAGGATTCAATAAGAATCCGGTAGAGGGAAATAGAACGCCTGCCGCTAACGGAATGCCGATAACGTTATATATAAACGCCCAAAAAAGATTCTGGCGGATAATACGCACGGTTTTCTGTGATAACGACATAGTTTTCGGCAGCGCATTCAAATCAGAAGTAATAAGCGTTATCTGAGCCACATCCATCGCAATATCCGAGCCTTTTCCCATAGCAAAACCGATATCGGCCTGCGCCAATGCTTGCGAGTCGTTAATGCCGTCGCCCACCATGCCGACAATTTTTCCTTCGTGTTGAAATTGCTGTACCACAACCGCTTTGTCGGCCGGAAGCGTTTGTGCCTGAAAGTTTGTAATCCTTGTCAGCCGTGCTACAGCCGCTGCCGTGTGCGGATTGTCGCCGGTAAGCATACATACTTCTATTCCCCGGTTTTGAAGTGTCTCAATAGCTTCCACGGAACTTGCTTTTATCTTATCGGCCACCGCTATGATGGCCAACGTTTCTTTTTCGCGCGCAAACCAAACGACCGTATTGGCGTCGGCCTGCCATTGCTCGGCGCGGCGTAACAACGAAAATGGAATGTGTACCTCTTTTGTTTTCATCAAAACGACATTCCCTACACTATAACGTTGTTGATTATACAACGCTTCTACGCCTCCTCCCGCAATGTTTTCGAACTGTTCTACCGGAACGGTTTGGCATTGCTTACTACTTAAATATCCAGCAATAGCTTGCGCTATGGGATGTTCCGACTTACTTTCAATCGCATAAAGAATACTGGAAAATTCATTGATCCGTTCGTCTTTATGGTTCCATAAGATTTCGTTTACACGCGGCTTTCCTTCGGTAATAGTACCGGTTTTGTCGAGCACAACAGTGTTGATTTTATAAGCTGTTTCCAGACTTTCGGCATCTTTGATGAGAATATGGTTTTCCGCTCCTTTACCAATGCCTACCATGATGGCGGTGGGCGTTGCCAAGCCTAATGCGCACGGGCAGGCAATGACCAACACCGTAATGGAAGTAAGCAGCGCATGGGTAAAAGCATGTTCGCCGCCGAAAATCATCCAGAGCATGAAAGTAATAAGGGCAATACCGATGACAGAGGGAACAAAAATGCGCGCAATTTTATCGACTAACCGCTGCACCGGCGCCTTGCTCCCTTGCGCTTTCCGCACCAGCTGCACGATTTGCGACAATATCGTGTCGCCGCCGACTTTTTGCGCTTGCAGGATAAAACTCCCTTGCTGGTTAATGGTTCCGGCATACGCGCCGGCGCCTGTTTGTTTTTCTACCGGAATAGCCTCGCCGCTAATCATACTCTCATCCACAAACGAATATCCTTCCGACACTACGCCGTCCACCGGAATGACGGCGCCGGGCTTGACTACTAAATAATCGCCCGGAATTACTTGTGAAATGGGAATGACGGTTTCTTTTCCGTCCACTATTTTAGTAACGGTTTTCGGTTGTAATCCCATCAATTTTTTGATGGCGGACGAAGTGTTGTTTTTTGCTTTTTCTTCCAATAATCGACCTAACAATACAAAAGTGATAATGACGCCTGCCGCCTCGAAATAAACATGCGATTCAAGCCCTTTTTCATGCCAGAATTTAGGGAATAAGGTATTGAAGACGGAAAACAAGTAGGCAACACCTGTGCTCAATGCTACCAGCGTATCCATGCCCAGCGTGTTGTGTCGGATTTGTTTCCATGCATTTTTATAGAACTGTCGTCCGAAAACAAATAGCACCGGCGTGGCCAATATCCAGGTAATATAGTTGGAATAAGGCATGTGCATGAAGAACATGCCGATGATAATTAACGGAACGGATAATATAATAGCTCCGGTGGTACGGCGTTTGAGTTGCCGGTAATACGTTTCGTGCGCTTGTTTTTTGAGTGCTTCGGCTGCCGAATCGTCTTGTTCGATAATCAGGTCGTAACCCACGGCTTGAATGGCTGCGCGTAGCTGTTCCGGGGTAATAATTTCAGGATTGTAATCTATGGAAAGGCTGCTGTCCGCAAAATTGACAACTGCTTTGGCAATGCCTTTTTGCTGCCCGGCCACACGCTCTACGTTAGCGGCACAGCCTGCGCACGACATGCCGGTTACAGGAAATATGCGATGTTTGAAAGTATTCATAACTACCTTTTTTGTTGATAAATGTAGTCACAAATATAATGCCAAAACGCTTAAAACCCAAGTCCTCCGATATACTCGTAGATGCCGCTCAACAAGCCGATTAACAGTACGCCGGCCGTGCAGATTACCAAGCTTAATTTCGTATAGCCGTCGGTGCGGAAACGGCCGATGGCGCCTTCTTCCGCCGGGTTGATGAACATGGCTTTTACTATTAATAAATAATAATAGAGCGAAATAACCGTATTGAGCAAAGCGATGAATACCAATAAATATTCCCCTTGTTGCGCGGCCGCCCAAAAAATGGCGTATTTGCTAAAAAATCCGGCAAAGAACGGGATGCCTGCCAGTGAAAATACCGCCAGCATCATTACAAATGCCAACTTCGGATTACTTTTATACAGGCCGTTGTATGCCGCCATATCCGTGCGCCCCGATTCATTTTCCACCGCAGCAATAACCCCGAAAGCAGCGAGATTGGAAAATAAATATACCAATACAAAATAGATGGTAGCCGTCATGGCTTGCGCCGAATGTCCCATGACGCCCAACAAGATAAAACCGGCTTGCGAAATAGACGAATAAGCAAAAAATCGTTTGATATCTTTTTGTTTAATAGCAAAAAGGTTACCAACCGTAATAGTGAGTACCGATAAGCCCCACAGGATGTAATGCCAAACGGCTTCGATGTTGCCGAAAACATGCCATAACGAAAATACAAGCGCGAATACCGCCGCTCCTTTCGATACTACCGACAGGTAAGCCGTAACGCTGGTGGGCGCGCCTTCGTACACGTCGGGCGACCACATGTGGAACGGAACAATCGCGATTTTAAATGCCAATCCGGCGAAGAAGAATACAAAGCCCATAATGGTCAGCGGCTCGTGTGCGATGAGCGGTTGCATATCTTCAAAATACAAGGTGCCGGTGGCGCCGTAAAGATACGATAAGCCGAACATCATGATGCCCGATGAAAAGGCCGACATTAAAATAAATTTAGCGCCTGCTTCGGCCGATTTCTTTTTGTATTTGTCGAAGGCGGCTAACGCGGCTAAAGGAATAGAGGCCGTCTCAATGCCGATATATAACATCATGAAGTTGCCGGCGGAAATCATCAGGTACATACCCAGCAAGGTGGTTAATGTAATGACATAGAATTCGCCTTGTTTGTTGGTTGTCATGTTCAGCAGCCATTTTCCCGCTTGCATAAACACCAGTAAGGTTCCGATATTCAAAATGTTTTTCATCAACATCGTGGCCGGCGAATTGACGTACATGCCGCCGAATGCCGTGAACGAAGCGGCCGGAAGGAAAAAGCTCGCGATGGTGTATGCTCCGAACAGTACACAAGCCGCCAAGTGCAGCCATTTTCGGGCACTTTCCGACGATAGTAAGTCGCATGTAAGCAATATCAGGAATACTGCCATCAACCCTATTTCTTGATACATTGATAAAAAGTCTGTCATAATCTTCTAAATTTTCTGTGTTAATCCGTGTAATCTGTGGACTATAACGCTGCCAATTTGCTTATAATCGGCCCTAAACTGTAATTAATCATATTGCTCGCCAACGAAGGGAACACGCCCAGTGCGAAGATAAAAATAATCAATCCCACTATCGAAATTTTTTCATACCAAGTGGCATCGGGAAAGCCTATGTGGTGCGGGTTTTGCACGGGGCCGTATAAAATTTTTCCAACGGTGCGCAAGATGTAAACGGCGGTAATCACAATCGAGCAACAAGCTACAATCGTTACTATCCGGTGAAACAAACCGGGGTTTTGGAACGAACCGACAAACACCGTCATTTCGGCCACAAATCCGCTAAGTCCGGGCAAGCCGAGCGAGGCCAAACCGGCAATCACATAACATACCGACGCAAAAGGCATAATTTTCATCAAGCCGCCCATTTCGCGGATATCCCGTGTGTGTGTGCGTCCGTATATCAAGCCAATCAAGGCAAAGAACAACGCCGTCATTAGCCCGTGCGAGAGCATTTGCAACACGGCGCCGGTCATCGCGGTTTGATTCAACATCAAAATAGCGAACAATACCAGCCCGCAGTGACTAACGGATGAATAAGCATTAATATATTTCAAGTCGGTTTGCACCACGGCGCTGAAAGCGCCGTACACCACGCTGATGCCCGTGAGGATTAAGAAAATCCACGATAACTCCTGTGCCGCTTCGGGCATT
Organism: Bacteroidales bacterium; assembly: GCA_031551045.1. Lineage (GTDB taxonomy): Bacteria > Bacteroidota > Bacteroidia > Bacteroidales > UBA932 > JAVBOD01. The sequence goes on along the minus strand of JAVBOD010000055.1, from coordinate 3,056 downwards.
AAATAAATAGCTACACGGAAACAACCGTAGCCGCCGAGTTTCATTAGTACGCCGGCGTGCAACATTGACACGGCCGTAGGCGCCGATGCGTGGCCGTCGGGCGACCAAGTATGAAAAGGAAATAAGGCGCCCAATACACCGAAACCTACGAATACGGCCGGGAAAATCCAGTATTGATGAATCATCGGGATATGTTTGGAAGCCAATTCCAGCAAGTTCATCGTCGAATGCCCCGAGGTAAAATAAATGCCCAGAATGCCGACCAGTAAAAATGCCGAACCGGCCATCAGCATCAGGGTCAGTTTCATGGCTGAATATTCCTTGCGTCCTGTGCCCCATACGCCAATCAACAAATACATGGGAATAAGGGCCACTTCGTAGAATAGGAACATCGTAAACAGGTCGATGGAAATGAAGAACCCGAACACGCCGATAGATAATAAGCAATACCACATAAAATATTCGCGCGTCATGTTCCACGATGAGAAAACGCCGGTAAACACAATAATAGCGGACAATGCCAGCATGACCACCGAGATGCCGTCCACGCCGATCGTGTAATGAATGTTCAGCGATTTGTACCACACCATGTCGGAAACAAACAGCATTTCGTCGGACGATACGGCGCGTTGTTGCAGGAACGATACCGACAGCACGGCCGCTAATACTAACAACATCGAAGCGCCCGTTACCATTACCGTGCGGATTTGTGTCGTGTTGCGGCAGGCGAATAACACCAGCAACATCACTAACGGAATCAACGGGAAAAGGGAAAGTATATTCATAACAATTTATTATTGACGATTGTTGATTTTCATTTTTAATATAGTTTGGATTTATCGCGCGGAGCAACTATTATCCTTTGAAACACTGACAGTATTCCGCGCGAAATAATTTGGCGATTCCAAATCGTAGGGCAACGCCCTACGATATTGCTGTTCAGACTTTCAGCCTGTCTTATTAGTGTCATTCTCTATTCTCCACTTTTATTTCTACAAAAACAAAGCCCAAATGGTCACAACCAGCGTGCCGATAATGAATATCCATGCATAGGTTTGCACCTTGCCGCTTTGCACCACTTTGATGGCCGACGAGGCGCGTTCCGTTGTCCAGCCGATGGCGTTCATCGTGCCGTCAATAACGTGTTTGTCGAACCATGCGATAGGGGTTGATATATATTTAAAAATAATATTTTTGGTAATAAACATCCAAACCTCGTCTATGTAAAATTTGTGAACAGCGGCGCGGTAGAAACCACCCAGCGCCGTCGCGATTTTTGCCGGTTTTTCGCTGTCTTTGCGGTACAATGCAGTTGCTACAAATATACCTATGAGCGCCACGGCAATACCTGATGCAGCCACACCCCAGCTAATATGCGTGTCGAATGGTGCGTTGTCGCTACTGATGAAATCGGCAAACGGAATGAAACCGGTAATGCAGGTCAATATCGCTAAGAATAGCAATGGAATCGTCATTATCCACGGCGATTCGTGCGGTTGGTGGTGTTCGTCGTATGCTTTCTTCTTACCCCAGAAAATATTGTAGTATAAGCGGAACATATAGAATGCCGTGAGTCCGGCTACAACCCATAGGGTTACAAACAATACTTTATCGTGATGAAACGCCGATGCCAAAATTTCGTCTTTGCTGAAAAAGCCCGAGAACGGCGGGATTCCGGCGATAGCCAGACAGGCAATTAAGAACGTGATATGCGTAATCGGCATGAATTTCCGCAGGCTGCCCATGTCTTTCATCTCGTTGCTGTGCACGGCATGGATGACCGAACCGGCGCCGAGGAATAACAAGGCTTTGAAGAAGGCATGCGTAAACAGGTGGAACATCGACGACATGTAACCCAACCCGTCGTGTCCGCCATAGCCCGATACGCCCAAAGCTACCATCATGTAGGCAATTTGCGAGATGGTAGAAAAGGCCAGCACACGTTTGATATCGGTTTGTGTAATGGCGATAACGGCGGCAAACAGCGCCGTGAAAGCGCCGATGTAGGCAATCATGGTCAACACATCGGGCGTTGCAAAGATGTAAACAGAAAACAAACGCGCTACCAAAAATACACCGGCTACTACCATGGTTGCGGCATGGATAAGCGCCGATACCGGCGTAGGGCCTTCCATGGCATCGGGCAACCAAATGTGTAGTGGGAACATGGCCGATTTTCCGGCGCCACCCATAAAAATTAACGCCGTAGCCCACGATGCTACCGACAATCCCATGAACGAAAGTCCTTCGGTGGAAGTCAGAACAAGTGCGGCATTATTGCCGGTAAGCATTGTAAAATCAAACGTTCCGGTAAAGTATGACAGGATTAAAATCCCCACTAAAAAACCTAAGTCGGCAAAGCGCGTAACAATGAACGCCTTTTTGGAAGCCGCCACCGCCGAGGGTTTGGTGTAGTAAAAACCAATCAACAAATAAGAAGAAACACCCACCAATTCCCAGAAAATATACATCTGGAAAATATTGGTAGCTACGACTAAGCCCAGCATTGAGAAACTGAACAACGACAGGAATGCGTAGTAACGTTGAAACCCTGTTTCGCCGTGCATGTACGACAAGCTGTAAATGTGCACCATCAACGAAACGGTGGTAATTACCACGAGCATCATGACCGAAATCGGATCGAGCAATATGCCCAAGTCGATGTGCAGCTTGTCGGTAAAGCGTAGCCATTCTACCGAAAAAGGAACTATCTCACGGAATACGCCGTCCACTTTTCCTTCTACAAAAAAGTAACGGAATGCAGCGGCATACGACAATACAGCGGCCGTGGCCATTCCCAGCGTTCCGGTGATGCCTGCCGCGCGGTGGCTTAATTTTTTACTTGACAACCCCAATACGAAAAACAGCGCTAAGGGTATCAATAGTATTAAAAGTGTAAACGTCATAGTCATTTATTTTAATTGAGAATTATAAAATTCTCCATTCCATTAATGTTTCATTTCGTCGATGTGCCGCACGTCGATATTTTGCGCATTGCGGTAAATATTAATAATGATAGCGATGGCCACCGCCGTTTCGGCTGCCGACAGGGCAAT
>JAVBOD010000111.1:0-4894 GCA_031551045.1 Bacteroidales bacterium | reverse complement strand
TTTGTCGCGTTGCCGGTTTACCGATTGCATATTTACCGCCTGTAACCTAAGTTTGGCAAAAGTGACGGCTACCGGCTTTTGCGACGTCACGTTCCGCGATTGCAAAATGTTGGGCTTACACTTTGACCTTTGTGATAATTTGGGCCTTTCTTTCCGTTTCGAAAACTGCGTGATGAGTTCTTCGTTGTTCAACGGGAAAAAACTCAAAAAAACCGTGTTTAAAAACGCGCAATTGCAGGAAGCCGATTTCTCCGACTGCGACCTCTCCGAAGCGGTGTTCGAACAATGCGACTTGAGCGGGGCGGTATTCCATCATACGAACTTAGAGAAAGCCGATTTCCGCACCTCATTTAACTATTCGCTCGACCCGGAACTCAACCGGATGAAAAAAGCTAAATTTTCGCTCTCGCAAATCGGCGGCCTGCTTACAAAATATGGTATTGAAATGGAGGAGGCGGATTAATTGTGAGAAGTGCAAAGCAATCTGCAATCAAAAAAATATCCCCTATCTTTGCAAGAATCAAACCTACATAAAAGCACAATGGAAAAGAAAAACAAAATATGCCGGAGTTGCGGCATACCGATGAAAAAGGACCCGCAGGCTGGCGGAACCAATGCCGACGGTTCGAAAAGCGATAAATATTGCAGCTATTGTTATCAAAACGGTGTATTCACTTATATCGGAACCGTGAAAGAATTCCAGGAATTTTGCCGCGTACAAATGATAAAAGGCGGTCATTCCAAATTCACCGCATGGTTGTTTACCCGGGGTATGAAGCGCTTGGATCGCTGGAAATAGGAACACAATTCCTGTTTCTTTTGGCACATGTATTTAATTAGTTTTAAATAAGGAGGATATACTATGCATTTCAGGTGGTTTATTTTGATTGGTATTCTTGCCGGATTTTTAGCCGGAATCATTATGAAAGGCCGTGGATTTGTACTTTATTATTAATCTGATTATCTGGATTATAGGCGGTGTACTTGACGGCTGGGTTTTCGGCTTGTTGGGCATACATTCCTCCGGTATTATCGGAAACCTGATTAATGCCACAGCGGGGGCTATTTTACGGCTGTTCATCGCTTCGCTGGTGTATAAAAAGTAAAAGGGATTTTTTGTTAATTTTTTTATAAAAAACAGCAGGAAATGAAAGATTAAATACCTTTGCTGCCTTTTACATTAATCTGTAATGAAACAAGGTTCGTCGAAAATCCATCCGAAAAGCCCTGCGCTTAAAATGATGGGAGTTATTATCGCCATCGGAATCGTATATGGCGATATCGGGACTTCGCCGCTATACGTGATGAAGGCCGTGCTGAACGCCTTGCCGCATAATCATCCCGAGTTTATTATCGGCGCCGTGTCGTGCGTAATCTGGACGCTGACCCTGCAAACCACCATCAAGTATGTACTTATTACCTTACGGGCCGACAATAAGGGAGAGGGCGGAATTCTTTCCCTATTTGCACTTATCCGTAAAAAATACCGTTGGGCCTACGTAATAGCGGCCATAGGAGCGGCAACGCTCTTGGCCGATGGTGTGATTACTCCGTCTATTACCGTTGTTTCTGCTATCGAAGGTTTGCATAACGTATATACCTCCGTCCCGGTGATTCCCGTGGCTATCGGAATTGTACTGCTGTTGTTTTTACTGCAACCTTTCGGAACGGCTTCGCTGGGGCGTTTTTTCGGGGTCATCATGCTGGGCTGGTTTTTTATGCTGGGAATTTTAGGCGCTTCCCATTTCGTTGACTATCCGGCCATCATCAAAGCGTTTAATCCCCTTTATGCCATACGTTTCCTGATTGCTTCGCCCAATACGTTGATTATATTGGGCGCCATTTTCCTTTGTACCACCGGCGCCGAAGCCTTGTATTCCGACTTGGGGCATTGTGGGTTGCGCAATATCCGCATTTCGTGGATTTTTGTAAAAACCGCTTTGATATTGAATTATTTAGGACAAGGCGCCTGGGCTATTACGCACCAAGATGCGTTGGTTCCCGATATCAATCCGTTTTTCGAAATTATGCCCCCGTGGTTTTTTATTGTTGGCGTATCGATGGCCACGCTGGCGGCTATTATTGCCAGCCAGGCGCTCATTAGCGGTTCGTTCACGGTGATATCCGAAGCTATTTCTTTGGATTTATGGCCCAATATCAAAATTAAATATCCGACGGAAGTTAAGGGGCAGATGTTTATCCCAAGCATCAACTATATCCTCATGTTCCTTTGCATTGCCGTTATTCTGATATTCGGCTCGTCGTCCGACATGGAAGCGGCCTACGGCCTTTCTATTTCCATCACCATGTTGATGACAACCCTGTTGTTGTTCTTATACATGCGGGTGAAGAAAATACCTTTATGAAAATCTATTCCCATCGCTTTATGTTTTCTGATCGTTGAAACCGGTTTTTTACTGGCCAACGGAATAAAGTTTACACACGGCGGATATATTATCATTTTACTGGGCGGAATGTTGTTTTTTGTCATGTACGTTTGGTATAACGGGCGCCGGATAAAAAACCGCTGTATTACGTACGAAAAAATAGAGCCTGTTATTCCCTTGCTCAACCAGTTGAGCGAAGACTCTCAAGTCTCCAAATACGCCACCCATTTGGTATATGTGACCCGTGCAAAATATAAGGCCGAGATTGAAAGTAAAATCATCTATTCGCTCATTTCGCGCCAGCCCAAGCGTGCCGATACCTACTGGTTTGTTTATTTACGGCGTAGCGACGAACCGTACGAATTTTCTTACAAGGTAATACCTTTTGTAGCCCGGAAAATATTCCGTATCGATATTACCGCCGGTTTCAAACTTGGCATTCATGTCGATGATTACATTAAAAAAATTGCCGCCGAAATGGAGCAAAAAGGAGACGTGGATTTAATAAGCCGCTATCCGTCTTTAAAGTCGTGCAATATCCGTGGCGATTTCCGCTTTGTAGTGGTAGAGCGGGTGATGCGCAAAAGCCTTTCGCTTCCGTTTTATAAGAAAGCCACCTTGTCGCTTTACACGCTTATCCACCGGGTTACGACTTCCGACTCGCAGGTATTGGATTTAGACCCTTCGAACGTAACCGTAGAATCGGCGCCGCTGGTGAGGAGGTAGGAGTGCCGTTCGATAATGATGATAGGTGCAATTTATTAATACACTGAATAAAAATATTTGGGTATTTTAATGTTTAATATCTGTTATTTTTAAAAAATAGTATCTTTGCCCGAAATTCCAATTTGAAAATTGGAAGGAGTATCCGAAAATCCTTAAGAGTAGGGCTATTTATTCACAAAAACTTACTTAAAGCTATGGCAATTTTAGTTATCTTTTATCTAGGCATCGCTGCACTTATGATTGCTTCGATGTGGACCATTTTTACAAAAGCCGGAAAACCGGGATGGGCGGCTATTATCCCCATCTACAACACCCTTATATTGCTGGAAATAGTCGGCAAACCCTGGTGGTGGTTACTGCTGTTTTGCATTCCGGGAGTTAACCTTGTTTTTGCAATATGGACATACAACATGTTGTCGAAAAGTTTCGGACAAAGCGAAGGCTTTACCGCTGGATTGATTTTGTTGGGAATTGTATTTTTCCCGATGCTTGCTTTCGGCGACTACACTTACCAAGGTCCTGCCGGCTTGCCGAAACAATAATACATAAATGAAAATAAAACCCCCATCGGCGGATTTTATAATTCAATAAAGGGAAAGCGGTAACATTGTTGCCGCTTTTTTCTTGAAAATTAAATACGACACGGGAAATCCCATCATAAAATGCTATCTTTGTCTGTTACTTGACGGGGATTTATGAAAATGAAACGTCTCATCAAAACGACTCTTATACTGTCGGTAGCCGGTTTGCTGACCCTTGCCTGCACGGGCATAAGGTCAACCGGAAGGTATCCATCAAAGAAACAGGAGGCGGAATTTGCAAGCCTGCCGAACTATAAAGAGGAAGAATTTCAAAATCCGTACAAACGCATCGACACGGTAAATCGTCAAATGGTTCCGCGCAGCCGGTTCAACAAGGAGCGTTACAGCCGGTTTAAAAAACCGGTGCTTTCGCGCGAGATGCCTTCGGTGAAAATAAACCTGAAAGACACGGCGTTTCCTGCTCCGACAGTGGTGTGGTTCGGGCATTCCTCCTATATGATTCGTTCGCAGGATTTCACGGTATTGGTCGATCCGGTTTTTTCGGGCTATGGATCGCCGGTATGGTTTGTGAACAAGAATTATGATGGCAGCAACGTTTACTCCGTGGACGATTTACTTCCGGTTGACCTGTTGATTCTTACACATGACCATTACGACCACATGGATTACAAAACGATGCGAAAATTGCGCAAAACCGCCGGATTTACCGTTGTCCCTTTGGGAATCGGCCGGACTTTACGCGCTTGGGGATACGACGGTTCGCAGTTTTGTGAGGTTAACTGGAAAGATTCGATTCAAATAATGTCAGATATCTTGTTGATTGCTACTCCGGCACAACATTTTTCGGGACGACGTTATAAACGCCGCAAAACCTTATGGACATCGTACGTCCTGGAAATACACGGTTATCGCCTCTTTTTGGGAGGAGATGGCGGCTATAACCAACACTTTTCGGATATCGGCAAGCACTACGGCCCGTTCGATTTGGCGTTGCTCGAGAATGGGCAATACAGCGATTATTGGGCGGGGAGCCATTGTTTTCCCGAAGAAACGGTGCAAGCTGCCATCGATTTACAAAGCAAGATGATACTACCGGTACATTGGGCAAAATTCTCGGCAACCTACCATACCTGGAACGATCCGGTAAAACGTTTACTTCCTCGTGCCGACTCGCTGGGAATACCGGTAACAGTCCCTCGGATAGGCGAGCCTTATACGATTGGTAATCCACCTCAACGT
>JAVBOD010000089.1:0-11450 GCA_031551045.1 Bacteroidales bacterium | reverse complement strand
TTTTTGTGCCGTGGCACAGGATACATTATCGTTGGTTTTTGTAGGAGATGTCATGCAACACCGTAAACAACTGGAGGCCGCACATCTCGGGAAAGGGCTGTATGCATACGATTCTTGTTTTTCATATGTTGAAAAATATATTGCCTCCGCCGATATAGCGATTGCTAACTTGGAAACTACACTGGCCGGAGCTCCTTACTCGGGTTATCCGGCTTTTTGCTCGCCCGACGAATTGGCTTCCGCTTTGAAGCGATGCGGGTTTGACATATTGCTCACAGCCAACAATCATTCCTGCGACAAGGGAAAAAGAGGCGTAGAGCGGACATTAAAAGTCCTTGATTCTCTGAATCTTACACACACAGGCACGTTTTACACCCGGCAGCATCGCGATACGGCGTATCCTTTGATCATCGAAAAAAATAACTTCCGCTTGGCGCTGCTCAACTATACCTATGGCACTAATGGTATTGCGGTTCCCGAGCCTACCATTGTCAATTTGATTGATACGGTACAAATCGCGGCCGATATTATCAGGGCAAAAGAATCCAATCCCGATATTATTATTGCGAATATACATTGGGGGGAAGAATACAAACTGGCACCTTCACAGGAACAAACAAACTTAGCCAAATTTTTCTTTGATAACGATGTGCGTATGGTTATAGGTTCTCATCCGCATGTATTGCAACGCATGGAGAAAAAGGAAGATAAACAAGGCTACTTTACTTCCAATGTGGTTATTTATTCTTTAGGTAACTTTGTGTCGAATATGTTGACCGGCAATACGGAAATTGGCGTTATAGCAGGCATCCGATTGATAAAAACGGGCGCCGATGTCGCCATTGACCAATGCAACTATCGCTTGACATGGGTATATAAACCGGTAGAAAATAAAAAGACACAATTCTACATTTTGCCCATTGCCGATTATGAAAATAATCCCGCCTTCTTTACTGCGCCGGGAAGCTATCAACGTATGAAAAAATCGGCCGAAGCCATGCGCCATCTATTTCAAAAAGAAAATAGCTGCTTTACAGAACAAAAATAATATGAACGAAAAACTTATAACCGTCGAAGGTATCGATCCGTTAGAATTATACGGGGTCAACAATGCTTTATTCGACCGCATGAAGGATCGCTTCCCGAAATTGAAAATCGTAGCACGGGGGAGTGATATCAAAGTTTTGGGGTCTTCTTCGGAAATTGACGAATTTGAACAAAAATTATCCGATTTACTCAGCATTTATGCCCGTAAAGGACGCATTACCGAAGATGACATTATCTCTTTATTTGAACACAATACGGATACCGGAAAAGATACAAGCCCGGCATTGTCCGATATAATTTTATATGGTACCGACGGCCGTATCATCCGCGCCCGCACTCCCAATCAAAAAAAATTGGTGTCGGCCTATGCTAAAAACGATTTGCTTTTTGCGATAGGCCCCGCAGGTTCCGGGAAAACCTACACGGCCATAGCGTTAGCCGTTAAAGCCTTGAAAAATAAAGAAGTGAAACGAATTATTTTGACACGTCCGGCGGTAGAAGCAGGGGAGCGCCTTGGCTTTCTACCCGGCGATATGAAAGAAAAACTCGACCCCTATTTGCAGCCGTTATACGATGCCCTCCACGACATGATTCCCGGCAAAAAACTGCAAAGCTACATAGAAGACGGAACCGTACAGATAGCTCCGCTTGCGTACATGCGAGGCCGTACGCTCGATAGCGCATGTGTCATTCTCGACGAGGCGCAGAACACCACATCCGGGCAATTGAAAATGTTCCTTACCCGCATGGGAAACAGTGCAAAATTCATTGTTACCGGTGATGCGACTCAAGTGGACTTGCCGCGCAAAAGCGACTCGGGATTGCTTAAAACAGTGGAGTTGTTAAAAAAAATCAAAGGGATAGGCATTATTATGTTTGATAAACGCGACATTGTTCGCCATCCTTTGGTAAAACATATTGTCAACGCTTTTGAACCTGAAAAATAAAAATTTTGTATATTAAAAAATAATTGTATCTTTGCAGCCCAATTTGAAAAAGAACACTGTAATTATGAAAAAAGAAATACATCCGGACGCTTACCGCATGGTTGCTTTCAAAGATATGTCGAATGAGCATACATTCATCACCCGTTCTTGTGTGAACACCAGGGAAACGATTACGATTGACGGCGTGGAATACCCTTTATATAAGGTCGAAATTTCCAATACGTCGCACCCTTTCTACACCGGTAAGATGAAATTGGTGGATACTGCCGGCCGTGTGGATAAATTCCGTAACCGCTACAAACATTTGGAAAAGAAATAACCGTTTTTTTTAAGAAAAAAGAAGCTCTGCCGTCTCAGGTAGGGCTTTTTTATTATCTTTGTAGATTAAAGTTGAATGGAAATGTTGAACACCACAGATATACATGCTTTCGGGGAATTATTAGCCACTCCTAAAAAGATAGTGGCCTTGGCACATGTAAACCCCGATGGTGACGCCATCGGTGCATGCTTAGCATTAAAACACAGCCTGAAAGCGCGCGAACATCAAATAGAAATAGTAGCGCCCAATCGTTTCCCCGACTTCTTGCACTGGATGGAAGGAGCCTCCGATATCATCATATACAAGGATGAGCCTCGAAAAGCCCAGCAATTATTAACGAATGCCGATATCGTGGTTTGTATAGATTTTAATAACCTGCAACGGCTCGATGAATTAGGAACATATGTACTCGGTTTACCGGCCATAAAAGTGCTCATCGACCATCATTTGGAACCGGACAGCAGTACTTTTAAATTTATGTTTTGGAACGTGGGCAGTTGTTCGGCTGCAGAGCTCGTTTACCTGCTATTGAAAGGATTACACTACGAAGATACTATTTCGCCGGTAGTAGCAAGCGCCATTTATGCGGGGATTATGACTGATACCAACGATTTTAGGAATAATTGCTCTAATCCGCGAACCTTCGAAACAGTGGCTGAGTTAATTCGTACGGGAATAGATAAAGACCTTATCCATAGTAAAATATATGATAATTATTCGGAAGACAGGCTTCGTTTATTAGGCTATGCCCTACAAGAAAAGTTGGTTGTTATTCCCGGATACCGGGCTGCCTACATTGCTCTGTCCAGAAAAGAATTAGATAAATTCAACTATCAAATAGGCGACACGGAGGGATTTGTTAATTTCCCTTTAAGTATCAAAGGCATTGTGTTATCTGCTTTCTTTGCAGAAAACCATGATAACATCCGGCTTTCTTTCCGTTCGAAAGGCGAATTTTCCGTCAATGAATTTGCGCGTGCTCATTTTTTTGGAGGAGGCCATAAAAATGCCGCCGGGGGTAAACTGAACGTTTCGTTGGATGAAGCAGTAGCCCTTTTCCGGCAATCATTACAGGAATACAAGGATGAACTACTGGACGCGTAACGTAGTAATAGGTTTGGGATGCCTTCTCATAGCCGCATCGTGCCAAGAGAAGAAACAAGGCCGGCATATTCAACCGGGGCTTGACAAAAATGCGTTGATAGAAGTAAACAAACAGCTGACGGAGAAAGATAAAGATATTATAGAAGCATTCATTAAGCGCAAGCAATGGCCAATGGATTTTTATCCGGACGGTTACTATGGGATGATTATGAAAGAAGGCGCCGGAGCTACAGCCGTTGACGGAGCTGTAATTGAACTGAATTGCACGGTAAAAGCGCTGGACGGTACCGTATATTATACCGGCCAGATACATGAATTTGTAGTGGGAAAAAGTGTTGAAATTGCAGGGCTACACCGTGCCGCTATGCGGTTAAGGGAAGGAGCGCAAGCCCGTTTTATTTTTCCGCCGCATTTGGCATATGGGCTGGTTGGCGATAGGAACAAAATAGGAGCGCGCAGTATTTTACTATATGAGGTGGACGTACTAAAATTAGTGTCACATTAAACTAACTATGAAATACAAAGTCATACTCAAAGGTTTTATTATAATTTCGTTTTTTGGAGCTTGCACTTCGGAAAATGAAAAAGAAACGTTATTATCACAAGAGGTGGCTATAGATAATTATATCAATGCACAATTAACGGCTGCGGATTCGGTGAAAGCACTGGAGGTAGTTGCCAATAACAGTTCCTACCGTTTAATTTACAAATACGGCACAGGAGATGTCGTAGCATCCGGCGATTCGGTAGAATTTCTATATGTGGCCTCTATATTTTCAAATGGAAGAGGCCCTGATTTCGATACCAATTTACCGGACTCATCGCGTACAGATGCCGGAAGCCTTTATCCGCATAGTGATTTAGGGAAGGGTATTGCCGGACAAGGTTTTTACATTCCCGGCTTAGACAACGGGCTGATGGGCATGAAAGCAGGCGAGCAAGCTCAAATTGTATTTTCGGCGGCACAAGGTTACGGCAATAAGTCAGTGGGAATAGTTCCCCCGCTGTCTCCTTTGTTATTCAATATTTATTTGGAAAAAGTCAAAAAAAATTAATACTATGAAGAAGGTTAATCTACTTTTTATAGGCTTGGGTTTATTAATAGTAGCGGTAAGCTGTGCCAGGGAAGTCTCTGTGAACGCCGACGATGCTGAACGAAAATACCTGGATGCTTATAATACGCTCTATGGCCCTTATGAACAATCACCCTCAGGGCTTTATTATATTTCACCACGGGGAACGGGCTCTCCGGCTCCGCAAGACGGGCAATATGCATTTATCCGCTACACCATACGTACACTCTCGGGTTCTATTTCCGAAACTACCAACGACTCTCTGTCCAAGCAAATAGGCTCCTACAAAGATACTTTATACTTCGGGCCTTCTATAACAAGTATAGGCGTTAACAGCCTAATGCTGGGTTTGGAAGAAGTGCTTAAAGGCATGACTGCCGGCGAAAGCGTTAGCTTTATCATGCCTTCGTGGCTATCCTCTTATACCGAGGGAGGAAAGCGGACATATTCTACTCCGGTACAGATGGATGTAACCTTGGTGGAAGTGGTTCCCGATATTGCCCGGTGGCAAACCGATACATTGAAAAATTTTGGAGCTAACCGTTTTCCGGGCTTAGACTCTTTGGCATACGATTTCTATTTCACAGGGCCGGCCAATGCCGCCGATACGGCCGGAGCCTCGGATACCTTGAAAATATCCTATGTGGGGTATCTGTTAGACGGTTTTGTATTCGATACGAATATTGCGGATACTGCGGCTAAATACAAGATATACCAAAGCAGTAGAACCTATGGGCCTATGACCGTTATCAAATCGGAAATGTCTTTTGTCGAAGGTTTTAAAAAGGCGCTGAACTTGATGACCGACAAGAGTGAAGTATATACCTTTTTCTCGTCCGATTATGGATACAAAGAAAACAGGCAGGGGCAAATACAACCATACTCTCCGTTATGTTTCTATATCAAACTCGAAATAGGGAAGGTTGCTAACGAATAAGTTTAACCCTGCATCAAAAAGATGCAGGGTTTTTTATGAATATCCACGGCTGTTTTTTTCCACTCGCCCACTGTTTGGGTACGGATAAATGCATCGGGCTGCGTAATGTTGGCTGCAACACACAAGCGGGTTTCCGGCAGGCACACGGCCAACATATCTTCTAACAAGGCATGGTTCCGATACGGTGTTTCTATGAAAAGTTGCGTTTGCCGTTCGGCGATAGAGCGTTTTTCCAACTGCCGCAAGCGTTGCTGGCGGTCGGGGTTTTTCACCGGCAAATAACCGGCAAAAGCGAATGATTGCCCGTTGAGCCCCGAAGCCATGAGCGCCAATAATAACGAGGACGGGCCGACTAAAGGAATTACTTCAATATTTTTCCGGTGTGCCAAAGCTACCAGATTAGCTCCCGGGTCAGCCACTGCCGGAGCGCCGGCTTCGCTCAGCAAACCCATATCATTCCCGGTTAAAAGGGGCTGTAAGAACGTTTCAATATCGGTTTCCGGAGTGTGCTCATTCAACTCGAAAAAAGTCAAGGTATCAATAGCTGCCGGAATACCGGCTTTGCGCAGATACCGACGAGCCGTCCGCAATTCTTCCACGACAAAAAAGCGCAGCGAGTGTACAATGGCCATTGTGCCTTGCGGAATAACATCCTCGACCGCTCCTTCGCCCAGCGGGGCAGGGAGTAAAAAAAGTTTGCCGGTATTCATGCTGAAATATTTTTACAAAAGTAAGAAAATAGGCCGATTTTCACTAACTTTGTAAGAATGAAACTTACGGTCACTTTTTTGGGTACCGGCACTTCACAAGGCGTGCCGGTGATTGCATGCGAATGCGGCGTGTGCCGCTCCGCCAATCCCTACGATAAGCGATTACGTGCTTCCGTATTAGTAGCCACCGGCAACGGGGTGTCATTCGTAATTGATGCCGGGCCCGATTTCCGCCAACAAATGCTGCAAGCCAACGTGCGGCATATAGACGGCATTTTATTGACGCATGAACACAAAGACCATGTGGCCGGGCTGGACGATGTACGGGCATTCAACTACATTACCGGACAAGCGGTGAAAATATATGCCGAACAACGGGTACAGGATGCTTTACGTAAGGAATACAGTTATGCCTTTGCCGAAAAAAAATATCCGGGGATACCGGAATTCGACCTGCAAACAATCGACGAGCGGCCGTTTCAAGTGGCCGGCGTAGAAATTATACCTGTTCGTGTAATGCACCACCGGCTTCCGATTTTTGCATTTAGAATCGGAACATTTGCTTATGTTACCGATGCCAGCTTCATATCGGACGAATCGAAAGAAAAACTCCGCGGATTGGATACTTTAGTTATCAATGCTGTCCGCATCGAAAAACATTTAACGCATTTCTCCCTGCCGGAGGTTGTTGCGCTTGCCGAAGAACTGCAGCCGCACATGACCTACATCACTCATATTTCGCACCAAATGGGCTTACACCATGAGGTGCAAAAAAAACTTCCGGCAAATATCCGCTTGGCTTACGACGGCTTGGTCATTGAAGCCTAATCATCTTATCTGCCATCACACCTAATAATCCCGGCAGGGATTTACGCTCGGTAGTATAAGCAAATTATAAACATAACCGGCATCGCGTTAGGGATGCATCCTTACAGGATGCCTTTTGGGGCTTGTTTTTATTTCTACCAAGTGATAATGCCTACGGCATTGTTTTATACCGATTTGACAAATGTAATAGGCCAATTACATTGGCCTAAACATTTGTAGCATCGGCATTATACCGGAAATAGATTGGATTAAAAGGTGGTTCATATTGGTATTAGGAGACTTTGCGGATAATCATAAATTTTTTCCTAAAAATTTGTTTTTTTAAAAAAAGTCGTATATTTGTGTGCAAGAACACTAATACACTAATACTGCAACTATGGTAGAAATCAATGATTTGTATTTTGAATACAAAAGAAACCAACCGGTTTTTAAGAATCTATCCTTGGATATGGAAAGAGGGAAAATTTATGGCGTGTTGGGCAAAAACGGTGTAGGCAAAACAACATTGTTGAAGCTTATGGGTGGACTACTTTTTCCCAAGAAGGGCCGTAGCGCTATTAACGGGATTGAAGCTAAAAAACGTTTGCCGTCGGTGTTGGCTCAAACTTACTATTTACCGGAAGTCTTTGGCATATCGCCGGATAGGTTAAGTATCTACGGGAAACGAAACGGGCAATTTTACCCGAATTATTCGCACAGTGCATTTTTGCAATTGCTTAAGGATTTTGAATTGGAAGCAAATGACCATTTCGGTAAACTTTCCACCGGTCAGCAGAAAAAAGGGATGATTGCTTTTGCCTTTGCCTGCAACACTCCGTTGCTGCTGATGGACGAACCTACTAATGGCTTGGATATTTCATCCAAGAAAGCTTTTCGTAAAGCGCTTTCTACCATAGCTAACGAGGAAAAGTGCATTGCCATATCCACCCATCAGGTACGCGATTTGGAAAATGTGCTCGATACGATTGTGATGATGGACGAAGGCGGCATTTTATTGAATGAACCGGTAGAACAAATCGCGAAAAAACTGAGGTTTGGCAGTAGCTCGCAAAAGGACGAAGACGCACTATACAGCGAACCTTCCCTTGAAGGCGTTCTACAGATAACAGCCAATATTTCCGGCGAAGAATCGCCGGTTAGTATTGAGTTACTTTTTAATGCTATCCATGACAAAAAGGATGTATTCCGGCAACTATTCACCTATTAATTCTACTGAATCATGAATGATATATTTAATTTCCGGCGTTTTGTAAAATTCTTTCTAAAAGAAACAATAGAACGTAAAAATATTTACCTCTACACTGCCATCGCGGCATTGCTTATCCTTCCGGCGCTATGCCTTATTATGCCCGATGTCATATTTGAAACTATTATTATATTTCAGCTTTGCATGCCGTTCATCATGTATTCCAGTGTTAACCATAAAAAGCATGGTATCGCTTATGTAATGTTGCCGGTATCTCCTTTGGAGAAACTATTATCGTTACTCCTCAATGCCTCTATAATGCTTCCGTTTGTACTGTGGTTATTCTGCAATATAGCCTCGTCGTATTGCACCGAAATTACTCCCCTGATGGGATCCCGTAGCAGTGCCCTTGAAGAAATGGCATGGGTGAATAGTATAAATTGGTTTAATGGTCTTATGTTAGGATATCACTCATTCTTTATCATCGGTGTTTTTTCTTTTAAAAGATTCCAATTTGCGAAAACAATGCTGGTATTTTGGTCAACCGTCTTGCTGTTTATATATGCCATGGCGTTGGTATATTTTGTTTTTACGCTGTACTCAGATACTAGCATTTCCTTTCCTGCATGTATTTTTACCAGTATGAGAGATGTCCCATATTCAATTAATGATGGAGGAATCTTATCATGCATATTGGGTAGCATGATGATACTCGTTGCTTTAGCCGTTACATTTTTCAAAATAAAAGAACAAGAAATTTAAGCATATGGAATTTAATAAAAGTAAACCTATCTACATGCAAATCGTGGACTACGTGTTTGAAAAAATACTGCTTGGGGAATGGGCGGAAGAAGAACGGATACCATCGGTACGCGATATAGCCGTGACGCTCGAAACAACCCCGAACACCACAATGCGGGCCTATGACTACTTGCAAGAGCAAGGTGTCATATACAATAAAAGAGGCGTTGGTTTTTTTCTTTCGCCCGATGCAAGAGACCGTGTAGTAGAGCTACAATACAAAGAATTTTGTGAAAAGGAAGCGCCTGCTTTTTTCCGGAAAATGCAGTTGCTAAATATAAATTTGGAGAAGCTGGCAAAGCTTCACATAGATTTTACCAGCAAACAATTTTTAGTATCACTGTTATTAGCATCACTTTTTTTATCGCTTTAAAATAAAATCAATATGAAAAAGACAAGTAATATTCTACTTATTGTGATGATTGTTGTATTGTTAATCGTCATGAGTATAGAGAGTTTTATCAATAGGAAAAAAATAATAGAGGAAATTACCTATTCTGAGGAGATGCTGCATCCTCGGCAACAACCTGCCGAGCATCCGTAGGCGTAAACTCTATGCGCCATCTGCGTTGCATGGCTTCCGATAACAGTTTTACCACCGCTTCGTTTACAAGCAGCATATTTTGCCGTATTCGTTGCTGGTGAAAATTATTATAGTTGGCCGAACATTTTATCGATATCGCGCCGTTCTTTTTTGGTCGGGCGGCCTGTTCCGCGGTCGCGATAAACAAAAATAGTTTCGTTATGTTTGTTGAGTTTTTCCAGTTCTTCCGGCGGTGTGATGTTTTCGGCATACAGCGGAACATTCTTTGCCGGTTGCCGGTTTTCAAGTAATGCCAGCACTTTGTAGGTATAGGTTACCGGCATTTTCCGTATTGTGATAATATCGCCTTCTTTCACTTCCCGCGAAGCTTTGGCTTCCACCTCGTTTACTTTGACACGATTGCCCTTGCACGCCTCGGCTGCCTCGCTGCGTGTTTTATAAACGCGTATCGCCCAAAGATATTTATCAATACGGACACTTCCCATACCAAAAATGTTTTAAGCCCCTTTTGGGGCCTGCCCGACTATGTCATTCAGGCGGGGTTGGGGGGCCGTGTTATAGCTATTCATCGCCCGTTCCATGCCAACGGTGCCGAACGCTTTTGCCGCATCGATGGCTTTGTCGAGCACTTCCGGTAGTTTTTTACGTTCGTCGTCGTCCCACTCGCCCAGCACATAATTTATTTGCTGCCCTTGACCGAATTCCTTGCCGATTCCGATACGCATCCGGTTGTAGTTTTGATGCCCTAATGTTTCGGTAATATGTTTTAGCCCGTTGTGGCCGCCGTCGCTTCCTTGTTTACGCATACGCAAGGCGCCGAAAGGTAGGGCGATATCATCGACTATAATCAGTAAATTTTCAATAGGAATTTTTTCCGCCTGCAACCAGTAGTTTACGGCCTTTCCGCTTAAATTCATGTAAGTGGATGGCTTGAGCAGGAAAAACGATTTGCCTTTGAATTTTACTTGTGTCAACGCACCGTATCGCATATTCGAAAAAACAGCATTGGACGCCTGAGCCCAGGCGTCCAATACGTTAAATCCTATGTTGTGGCGGGTATTTGCGTATTCTGCGCCAATGTTCCCTAATCCTACAATCAGAAAAGACATTTCATGTTATTTTTATTAATGAGCGTTCTTATTATTCAATGAATCTTGAATTCCATTCATCGTTCATCGCTCATAATTCATCGTTCAACTATTTCTTCTTTTCTTCGGCAGCAGCGGCGGCAGCTTGGCCGATAGCGGCGCGTGTCATCTTCACGGCGCAGATAATAGTAACCTTCGGGGTAAGAATGTTTACGTTGTCTTGTTTCAAATCGCCGGCTACAATAGTTTTTCCTAATTTCAAGTTGGTAATATCCACCGAAATTTTGTCGGGCAAATGCTTGGGTAATGCCGAAATTTTCACACGGCGTGTTACAACTTGTAACTTACCACCACTCCGAACACCTTCCGAAGTTCCGGTAATTTCAATAGGAACGTCGATAGCTACCGGTTTGTCTTCTTTTACGTTGAAGAAATCAATGTGAAGAATTTTGTCGGTTACAGGGTGAAATTGGATTTCGCGCATTACGGCAGTGTGTTTGGCGCCGTTAATATCCAGGTTTACCAAGTAGGCGTTGGGGGTATATACCAAGTGGCGCAACTCGGCTTCTTGTAACGAAAAATGTTCGTTTTTTTCATTTAATCCATAAAGTACGCAAGGTACTTCGCCAGTGTTGCGCAGTTTTTTTACCGCCGGTTTTGTGATAGAAGTACGGCCAACTCCTTTTAAATTAATTGTTTCCATTTTGTGTTTAGTTAATAAGTGTTACTCAATCGCACCTTTCCGGCGCAATCCCATGGCACCCTTAGCTATAAGGATATGATTTTTGGGACGGCAAAGATAAGCATTTTTTTGATAGTTGATACCGGATGTCGGATTTTTGATGTCGGATATCGGATAATTGATG
>JAVBOD010000113.1:0-2854 GCA_031551045.1 Bacteroidales bacterium | reverse complement strand
GGAATTTAAAGCACTGTATTTGGCTATTTTAAATACATAGGCGCTGAGCGGCAATTCATGATTCATATTCGCCCTGTTTTCCCATATTTTTACAAAAACGTTTTGCGAAAGCTCTTCCACTTCCTCGTGCGAATGCAGCATGTTATATAAGAATCCATAAACCCGCTTCTTATAATCGTCAAAGAGTTGTCGGAAAGCTTCGTGGTTTCCTTCCTGCAACGCTATTATGAGCTGTTTTTCGTTATACATTCCCCTCTCTTTGAGGGGGGCTAAGTTATAAAATTTTTAGAAGAGCAGTTTATCTTACGAAAATGAATTTGTTAAATTTAAAATTATAATTTTTATTAATATTAATATTGAATAATTTATTTATTTGATTAATAGTCGGATATATTTTTTATAATATGAATAGTATTGTTGAACTACAAAAGCGGCTACCTTAGTGCCGGTAGCCGCTTGTTCCATTAATCAACATATCTGTCCAATATCAGAAAGGACACTCGCTGAAAGTTAAACCCAAAAACTCTCTCTTCTCAACTTGATTAATGAAATTATTTTCCGAAAATTTCTTTCAGTTTGGCATCCAATGCTTCGGTTTCGCTGCCGCACTTGAAGATAATAATGCCGTTTTTATCCACCAAAAATTTTGTAGGGAGTGTGCTTACTCCAAAATCATCATCAAGGTCTTCGCTACGGTCATAGCCTCCGTCAGCGGTACGTTTAAGTCCTCTCAATACATGTTTGAACTCCCCGATACCGTCTTTTGCAATGGCTTCTTTCCATTTATCGGGATTCGAGTCGTCGTCGGATACACATACAATGATTAAACCCATCGGATTGTATTTTTTGTAAATCTCTTTCAAATGCGGATTGCCTCGGCGGCACGGGCCGCACCAACTGGCCCAGAAATCAATTAATAGATAATGGTCTTTATTCAGCTCGGGTAAGTTCAATTCTTGGGCGTTGATGTCGGTTCTTACAAATAATCGAGCTTTTTGGCCGGGTTCTCCGCGAAGTTTCCGTTGTAGTTCGGCAAAATCTTCTTTGCCGTAAGAGCTGTTTTTTACTTCGTCGCTGAAGGCTTCGTAAATTTCATTTGCTTCCCGATAGCCTAATGACGATAGGCTAAAACGTAAGGTGTACGCCGATACCACCGAATTCGGATTGTTTTTCATGAAAGCGCTATTAATAGCCTCTATTTTTTCCGATATTTCGTCGAGTTCTTTGCCAATAGCGGTTTTCTCCGCATCGTCGGTGCTGGCGTGTTCTTTTTTACGCAACTCTCCCATTTGGGCATACAATGGTTTCTGTTGTGCATTAAGAGCAATTGATAGATCGTTGGTAGGAGAGCCGGTCAATACGTATTTTGATAAGTCGGCATCATCTAGCGATAATTTCATCGTGGCGGGCTCTACAAAGAAGCTGGCAAAAAATTTTTCGTTCCGGCTGTAAGGATCCGGATTTCCTTTCCACATCCGTAGCATGGTCGCTTCTTTAATAGCTCCTTTGAATTCAAATTTTCCGGATTGGACCAGTGCGCTATCTTTTACGTATTTGCCGGTACTGTCGGCATACGCCAAGTGCAAGACGGTGGAATCGCCGCCGGTGTAAGTTCCTTTCAATACAAAGCCGTTGTATTTACCGGTGCAGCTGAAAGCCATGATAGCCACCGTGCACATTGCCAGAAGTGTTTTGAGTTGTTGCATATAAAAATTTATTAAGAATTTCTGATAATTGTTTGTATAAAGAAGTTGTTTAAAAATATTTTCCCTTCCGCATTTACCCCCTAACCCCCTAAAGGGGGAACGCAACAATACCGCGCTTTTCGAAAGTCCCCTTTAGGGGACCTGCCCGAATGAATGGATTCGTTCAGGCGGGTTTAGGGGTAAAGTTTTTCTGACAATAATTGTTCTAATTCTTCTTTGTGTAAGTTACGCGCAATGATGATTCCGTTGGGATCTACCAATACCGTAGCGGGAATGGAATTCACTCCGAAGGTGCGGGAGATTTCATTATCCCAAAACTTTAAATCGGAAATGTGATTCCAATTCAAGCCGTCTTTTTCAATAGCTTCTATCCATTTGTCTTTCGCTTTATCTAACGAAATACCGAGGATGGTGAAATTTTTATCCTTGAATTTGTTGTATATCTCTACAATGCCCGGATTGGCTGCCCTGCACGGTACGCACCACGACGCCCAAAAATCGATGAGTACATATTTCCCGCGGAAATCGTCCAGCGAAAGCGTTTTTCCGTCGGGTGTCTCTTGTGCCATCGAAGGAACTTTACAGCCAACAGCTGTGTTCTTTTGGCCAATCATGGTAGGCGCTACGAATTTGTAGTAAGAGTTATCGGCGAGTACGGTTTTATCCAATCCATCGAACAATTCAATGGCCTTCGGCATTTCTATGCGGCCATATATTCGCCAAAACAAATAGGTGGATGTGCCCGATTGTGGATATTTTTGGATAAACGCGCTGCTTTTGGCCAGCTGTTCGTCTTGCAGGGATTTTAATTTAGCGTCCAATGCTTTTGCTTCGGGGCTGTCTTCACCTGCGTCATGCTTCTTTTTCCAAAGGGCGCCTATTTCCTGATCGAGCGGTTGGATGGTTTGCAGGTATTCGTTGTATTGGTCGCATTGCGGCCCTCCTTTAACGGTAGAGGCATTTTTGTTTTTGGCATCGGCGGTGATGCGGATATTTTCGTTGTACAGCATGAAAGAGATCATCACACTGTCGTTGATGGAAAGATAGGCTTGATAGGGCGAAGCTGCTTTTCCCTCGTAGCTGAAAACTCCTTGTTTGACGGGTATCTCCATTTCTTCGGATTGCTTCACATGTTCTTTCGCTATTTT
>JAVBOD010000118.1:0-4605 GCA_031551045.1 Bacteroidales bacterium | reverse complement strand
GTTTTGTTCCGTCTTGTTTTTGTCGTCGAATGGCGGCAGGCTTTTCCCCAATTCAATCAAGTGCTCGTATTTGTCCATCCAGTCGGAGAACAACGCAAACTCATCGATTATTTCTTTTTCTATTTCGGCAATGCTCATAATTTTTACCTCATAACGCGCTTCGCTCCATTCATCATTCATCATTCATCATTCATAGTTCCACGTTCAATCCGTATCCCCACCGAACCCACGCCGGGAAGCGCTTCTTGGCGCATCAATTGGCGAATATGGAACAAATAATTGCCCGACACTAAAAACTGTACATCGGAACGGAACGGCAGGCGGCAATCGTACCATTGCCCGCCCGGTTTTCCGAACCATTTTCCCCGTTCGTCGGCAAGGCGGTATTCCAACGTGTCGGCCACTCTTGCTCCGGTGGGAGAAACGGCTATTACTTCCAAAAAAATATTATCGTACAGGTAATTGTCGTTATGTCGTAAATTTACAAAAATAGTGCAGTGCGACAAGGTTTCAGCCACCGGCACTTTCAAGGTTGCAACCTCGTTTTCCGGCCATCCGGCTTGCGAAATATCGATATTCTCATCGAATAGCACAGGGGTGCTGCAGGCTGTGAAAATGCAGCCGGCCAATAAGCAAAAGAGCTGTGTCGCTTTGACAAATTTTGAAAATCTGTCAAAGCTTCTCAAAACCCTGTTAGATTTCGAAAAAAATATTGATGCAGGGCTAATTTTGTTTCGCTTGTCCGTTGCCATTTCGCTGATTGTTTTGATTGCCTTGTTTTGAGCGGTGTTTGTGACGGTGTCCCGATTTTTTCTTTTTGTCGAAACGGGTAATACTGTCTTCGCCTACTACGTTTTTAAATCCGGTGGGCATTTTCGGCGCTTCTTTCGGCTCGTCCGCCAAGCGGTCTATCTTGATGCCTTTTCGGTTCAGCGCCAATAATTCCTTCACTTTCTCCACCGGAATTTCTACCAGATTGGCGGCCATTTGCGGATCGGAACTGAACGTCATCATCCGCCGTAGAATGTCGGTTTTGAACAGGTACATTTGCCCGTCCGCCGTTTCCAGCGGGGCTTTCACTTTGGGAAAATCTTTTTGTATGTCGATGTAGGTAGCCACTTCATGGTTCAGGCAGCATTTCAGCTTGCTGCACTGTCCCGCTAACTTTTGCGGATTCAGCGATAAATCTTGCCAACGCGCCGACGTGGTGGTTACCGACGTGAAATGATTCATCCATTTCGAGCAGCACAGTTCGCGCCCGCATACGCCCAGCCCGCCGATCAAACCGGCTTCCTGCCGTGCGCCGATTTGCCGCATTTCGATACGGATGCGGAATTCTTCGGCCAACACTTTTATCAATTCACGAAAATCGACCCGCTCGTCGGCAATGTAATAGAAAATAGCTTTCGACCCGTCGCCTTGAAATTCTACATCGCCAATTTTCATATCCAGCTTGAGGTTGGCCGAAATTTGGCGTGATTTAATCATTGTAATATGTTCGCGGGCAATGGCTTCCTGCCATTTTTCAACATCCAGGGGCTTCGCTTTGCGATATATTTTTTTGAATTCGTAGCTTTCCGGTTTGATGCCGTAACGCCGCATCTGAACATGCACTAATGGCCCGGTGAGGTCGATAATGCCGATATCATGCCCCGAGGGCGCCTCCACCGCGACAATATCGCCTTGCACTAATGGCAAGTTGTTCACATTCTGGTAAAAACTACGGTGTGTATTCTTAAAACGTACTTCAAAAATATCGGATGTCTTTGTCTTGGGAATATCTTCCAGCCAATCGTACGAACTGAGTTTACAGCAGCCGTGTTTTAGTTGCACATCCCATTCGCCGGCCTCTGTTTTCCGCTTGCAACATCCTCGTAAACAGTCAGGTTTATATAATTTACTCATTGGTATCAAAAATTCAATATCAGACAAAGTTACGAAAAACTGCTTGCTTTACATAATTTTTTCTATTTTTGTAGTCTAAATCATATTGTTTGAACATTGGAACCTCCGAGTTGGCTTAATTTACAAATATACTTTTCGCCGTTTACACCGGCCGATTTGTTCGGTCTTATTCTCTTAGCAATATTATTGCTGGTATCCGCCCTGATGTCGGGGTCGGAAACGGCTTATTTTTCCTTATCGCCGCAGGATATTGGCCAGCTAAAGCGCGAGGATGATAAGAAAAGCAATATGGTATTGCGGCACTTGGCCAACAGCGATTACCTGCTGAGTACGATTCTGCTACTGAATAATATGGTGAACATTGCCATTGTGTTGCTTTCGGCGTTTATCATGAATTCGTTGATTGATTTTTCGCACGAACCGGTGTTCGGTTTCATTATGCAAACGATGGTGGTCACGTTTATCGTTGTCTTGTTTGGCGAGGTGATGCCGAAAATTTTCGCCTCGCAATATGCCCTTTCTTTTGCGCGTTTCATGGCCTTTCCTTTGTTGACGGTAGAAAAAATAGTGAAGCCTTTCACCTTTTTCATGGTGAAATTCACCCGGAGGATGAACAAGCGCTTTACCAACATCCGTAGTAATGTATCGATTGACGAGTTGTCTCAGGCGGTGGATATCACTACCGACCAAAGCGCCGAAGATAAAAAAATGCTGAAAGGCATTGTCCGCTTTGTGAATATTGATGTAAAGGAAATCATGCGGCCGCGAGTGAACGTGGAAGCGGTATCCACCGATGCGGATTTCCTGACGCTTCGCCGCGAAGTAATTGAATGCGGTTATTCGCGGATTCCGGTGTACGAACAAAGTTTGGACAATATACGCGGATTGCTGTATGTGAAAGATTTGTTGTCCCATATCGACGAAGAGAATCCGGCGTTCGATTGGCGGCAACTTATCCGCAAAGCCTATTTCGTGCCCGAAAGCAAAAAAATTAACGACCTGTTGGAAGAATTTCGTCAGAAGAAAATCCATTTGGCTATTGTAGTTGACGAATATGGCGGCACTGAAGGAATTGTAACGCTCGAAGATATTTTGGAAGAAATCGTCGGAGAAATTTCCGATGAAACGGATTAAGAACGATGAGTTATGAATGATGAATGGTGCGAAGCACAGTATGACTGGTAGATTTTGTGTCCTTATTGAATATAGTGTTTAAAATGGTTTTATGAAAAATAGAAAAAAAATAATATACGGCTTTTGGGGGCTGTTTTTATGCAGCATGGCCTGTGTGAGTTGCAAGCAAGCAATCACGCCAAAGCCGCATGGCTATATCCGTATCGATATGCCGGAGAAAAATTTTCAGAAGTTCGATGCGCCGGATTATCCGTACACATTTGAATATCCGGCATTCGGACAGATTGTCCCCGACACTGCAAGCCGTGGCTGGGAACCGTATTGGATAAATATCCAATTCCCGGAATACAAAGCTACATTGCACATTAGCTATAAGAAAGTGAATAAAAACTTGGCGGAGATATTGGATGATACCTATAGTTTTGTCTATCGGCATGTGATAAAAGCTGATGCTATTATCGAAAACCCTTTTGTGAATAGAGAAAATAAAACATACGGAATGCTGTATGAAATAGGAGGCCCGGCAGCGTCCACGGTGCAGTTTTACCTAACGGACAGCACGGCCAATTTCTTGCGGGGAGCATTGTATTTTAATGTAACGCCCAACCGCGATTCGTTGAATCCATATATCGATTATTTTACGGAAGATATACAATATTTGATGCAAACATTAACGTGGAAAAAATAACATGCCCATTTACCGCATAGAGAAGTTTAAAGACGGCAGCGCCATTGCCGTATGGGAAATCACCGAAACGGAAGACGAATTCTTACACATGAGTTCCGTTCCCAACAATGAGTTGGAAGAGCTGCAATATATTTCGAATCCGGCGCGGCGTCGCGAACGCTTGGCTGTGCGCGTATTGCTCGACCAGTTGCTCGAAGAAAAAGCCTACGTAGGATATCACGAAAACGGACGCCCTTATTTGCAAAACGATACGGCCGATATCAGTATTGCACACACCAAACGTTTTGCCTGCGTGTATCATCATCCGCATGCGAATGTAGGTATTGATATCGAATCATTGACACGCGATTTCTCGGCGGTAGAAGCAAGAGTATTATCGAACGATGAACGCGAATATTTGTCGGACGATGATAAACGGAGTGAGCAGCTATGCCTCATTTGGTGTGCCAAAGAAGCTATTTTCAAATTGATGTGTCATCCGGCAGTTGATTTCTCGAAACAAATTACTATTGACAGATTCAATCCGAAAGAGAAAGGAAAACTTTCGGCTACATTTACATCTACCGATGGTGAAGCTACTGAACTTTCGTTACGCTATCGCCTGCTCGACAATCACGCCATGGTGTGGGTGGAAGAGGCATAGCTTGATGTACGATGGTTGGTTTGTGAATTTTGAATTTATGTTATCACTATAATATAGTTGAATCTTTCGGATTTTTTGCACCTACACATTGAACCTGAAGTGCATGATATCGCCGTCCTGTACCACATATTCCTTGCCTTCCACCGCAATTTTTCCGGCATCGCGGCAAGCGCTTTCGGAGCCGTATTTCACATAATCGTCATACTTTATCACTTCGGCGCGGATAAATCCTTTT
>JAVBOD010000039.1:0-21265 GCA_031551045.1 Bacteroidales bacterium | reverse complement strand
TTTCAAAGGCGTGAAAAATTCAATCAGATTTTTTTCGGGGTCTCGCAAATGAACAACGCGCATTCCCCAATCGGGCATATCGGTCGGTTGATTAATAAATTGAATGCCCTTTTGTAAAAACGTTTGATAAATTTCATCTACATTTTCTACCTCAAAGGAAATCATTGATTTTTCGCGATAACCCACGGGTTGCTCTTTGTCGGCATTACCGACTGCGGGGGCCATAAAATCGGACACAAATATGGCTAACCCTTCGATACCATCCGCAACTTTGAAGGAAGCATAACAACCGTTTTCATCGCCCCAAAGCGTTTCCAAACCTAGTTTTTCGGTGTAAAACCGGAAGCATTTTTTGTAGTCTTTGACTAACAATCTTACATTGCTGAATTTCATATCTCAATTTTTTAGGGATTAATAATGGTGCAAAGTTATGGGATATATTCCTCTCCGTAAGCGTAAAAAATCGACTTTCTTTGCCGGAAATCTTTTGGCGTATCGCCCGTCAGTAACTTGAAATCTTTAGCAAGGTGCGTATGGTCGTAATAGCCGCATTCTACGGCAATTGTCAGCAAGTCTTTGTGCGGATATTTTTGCATAGATTGTAAGGCATTTTTAAACCGGAATATTTTCGCAAACATTTTGGGGCTGACACCAATCACGGATTTGAATTTACGTTCGAAATGCCGTTGGCACAGGCAAACATCGGAAGCTACATCGGCCAAAGATAATTGTCCTTTTGCATGACTAATCAACTCCACCGCTCGGATTATTTGTCTGTCGGCATGATACAAACGGGAAAGCTGCTTTAGTAAACAACTATTCGTATGCGCTATTATTTCTTCCACCGATTTTTTTTCGGGCAATGCTGCATAAAATGATTGGTCGAACAAGGTATCAATCAAAGACAATTCCACACTCCGGTCGGCAAGTTCTTCCATCGGGACACGGGTAAAGGCGGTAATGCCGGCCGGCTTGAAACGGATACCGAACATTTGCATGGATGTTGGCTGGTTTACTTCGATAAAACTTGTCGTTATCCCGAAAAGATCGGCATTAGAAGTTCTCCTTATTCTATCGAATTTGACAATAATATCGGTACAACCGTCGGGAAAAACCTTTGGCATGACTTCGCTATCCACAAAACCATTTGCCAACCAATAATTTTTTACCCAAGGGGCTAATCGTGTGTCGGGAATATATTCTTGATAATAATACATGTTGTCTGCAAGCAAATTTAATAAAATATTCGGTCAAGCAGCAATGCTATCCACGGGAATGTTTAGAAGTAGCGTGCAGTTAGAGAAAAACAGGCCCGTTAAAATCCGGCTAAAACCCTGCTAATACAACACTTATCAACTACTGAATAAATCCAACGGCCATGTATTTAATAATTTCAGGACGCTACAAATTTGATTCATTATAAAGGCTTTTCAATAGTTTTATTTCTTTGGCATAACCATCCAACTCGTTGGGAGTTTCCAGATAAAACGGTAAATGTCGCAGCTTCGGATGATTGATAATTGTTTCAAATGTTTTCAATCCGAGCGATCCGTTGCCGATGGTTTCGTGGCGGTCTTTGTGGCTTTCGAACGGATTTTTACTGTCGTTGAGATGCATGGCGTGTAACCTGTCAAGTCCAACGATACGGTCAAATTCGCTCAATACGCCGTCCAGATTGTGGACAATGTCGTAGCCGGCATCATACACATGGCAAGTGTCCATACAAACGCCTATTTTTTCTTTCAGGCGCACTTTATCGATAATTGCGCGGAGTTCTTCAAATGTACGTCCTATTTCACTACCTTTGCCCGCCATAGTTTCCAGTAGAACGATGGTGGTTTGTTCCGGTTTCAACACGGCATTCAGCGTATCCGCAATATAATCGATACCTGCTTCAACGCCCTGCTGCACGTGACTTCCCGGATGAAAATTATACAAATTGCCGGGCAAGTATTCCATGCGCCGTAAATCGTCGGCCATGGTTTCGCGGGCAAACTTACGGATATGTGCATCGGCCGCACAAACATTTAAGGTGTAAGGAGCATGTGCCAGCAGAATAGCAAAGTTGTGCTGCCTGGCTAATTGCAGAAAATCTGCCATATCTTTTTCATCAATGGCTTTGGCGCTGCCGCCGCGCGGATTGCGGGTAAAAAACTGGAAAGTGTTGGCGCCTATCGAAAGCGCGTCGTTACCCGCCGCCAAAAAGCCTTTGGATATAGAGAGATGAGATCCTATTTTTAACATAATCGATTCGTTTTTTTATTTACAAAAATACAACAATAAGCATTCCCTAATAAAAAAAATCAGACGATGCTCCACTTCCGGACGGTTGGACGGCACAGGTTTCCAGCATGAACATTACTGTTTTTTCCCGGAGCATGCGAAAGGCCTCTTATTTCGACCTAAGAACCAAGCGTATAACAAGTGTAATTTGGTACAGAACTTGATTATAGAAACTTAGTATAACACATTTGAAACAGGCAGTAAAACTACCATTATAAAACATGAAAAAAATAATCCTTATAATATCCCTCGCCGTTTTTTCAGCCAACACGGCATCATCCCAAGTAGTCATTGCACTGCTGTTCGGCGACAAGTTGAATTCCGACAAGTTACAATTCGGATTGTTGGTCGGGCCAACGTTGAAAGATATAACGGGAACTACTTCCAGCTTGGATGTGGGAGTAAATTTAGGTTTATTTCTAAATGTAAAATTAAACGACAATTTTTACTTTCATCCCGAAGCTATCCCGAAGTTATCGCTCGGGGCAAAAAATATTACTCCTTATCCCGTTGGAGATGTACTGTTGGATTCACTTTTTGCAAACGGGTCCGTGCGTCGTTCTATCAAAGCCATGGGATTGCCGTTGTTGATTCGCTATCGTGTGGCTGGCCGCTTTTTTGTAGAAGCCGGCCCGCAGGTGAATTTGACCTTGCGTGTAAAAGATGTTTTCGAGACCGATGTAAACGAGAATAAATTGTCGTACACAACCAAAGTCACCAACCAGTTTACGACCTTGGATGCCGGCTACGTTCTTGGTATTGCTTACAAATTTTTACCCAGCAACCAAAGCATTGCATTAGATATAAGATACTACGGAGGCCTCACGGATATTATGAAAACGGCGCCCGGCAGACAAACAAATTCGGCGTGGACGCTGAATGTTTACATTCCTATCGGTAGCGGTAGTAATAACACTAATCATACAAAAAAATAAAGCCTTTGATTTTTTGAATCTCTCCATCTTTTGTGCATACGTTGTATTTCTTAGCGGTATTTTCTTTGCCGCTTTCTTCCTATTTTTAAAGTAGCACCCGCCTCCTTCTTCGACGCGCTGTTTCCTCGGCCTCTTCTTGAGTTTTGCGCAACGCTTCGTGAGAATATTCCACCGACCAATAAGTGAAATAATGCACAAAGGAGATATCCGCAAGGCTTAGGAAAAGCGATGGTAGAAATAAGAACGAAGGAAGAGCGTTAAAGAAATTACATCTATCTTACGCTTGGAAAATTGATCACTATGCACTTTATAGTTGAACGAAATTGAATTAGCCATATAGATATTTTAAGTTAAAATAATTTTCTGTGAAATTATCTTTTTTTGGTATTTATATTTTAGTACTTAAATGTATAAATCACTTTATATAGCCAATAAATAGTACTGTTTTAACAAATTATAAAATTTAGCGGAAAAAATTAAGGCTACTTTTTTATTTTTCGAAATTTCTGGCACGCTAGTTGATTAATCGTTTTCGAACTTAAAAATCAAACACTAAAAATTAGAAATTAAAAACGTTAATATTTTATGATTATGAAAACTATTTTTTCAAAAATTTTAATCTTTACAACATTGGTTGTATTATGTACTAGTTGTAACTATAACGATGAAGTTGATAGTGGTAGCACAAAATTAGAAATCCGCTTGAATTCCGTATCCGCTCCTTTCGATGCTGTAAATATTGATATAGAAGGGATTTTTGTAAATTCCAGCGATGATATAAATACCGGCTGGAGAAGGCTTGATTTAATACGTCCGGGTGTCTATAACTTATTAGATTATCAAAACGGGCTGGATGCTTTACTAACAGAACAAGATTTTCCGTCCGGAAATATTAATCATGTTCGTTTAGTACTAGCTTCCCGTAACACCGTAGTTAAAGATGGAGTCACCTATCCGCTGGATATCTCTTTAGTAATATTAGATGCCAATAATGAACTAACACCCGGCGGTTCGCTCAAACTTTGGTTAGATTTCGATATACTACGTTCGATTGTAAAAACAGCCAACGGAACCTATCAATTAGCCCCGGCAGTTCGCATATATAACGATAATACCAGCGGAGTTATAGAAGGTAATGTAGCCAACTTACCGGCACAAACGGCTGTATGGGCGGTATTAGAAAAAGACAGCATATTAGTAAGCCCTAATACGAATGGATATTTCCGACTTTCCGGATTACAAGAAAGTTCATCGTGGAAAATCATTTATGATATAACCGACAATGACAATAATCATCAAAATATAGAGATTGAGAATGTAATGGTAAACCGCGGACAAACAACCTCTCTGGGTATAATGAATTTACCGAAATAAAGAAAGGAAAATAATAGTTTTTAATTTCATAAGATTTTATCCCTTCAATTTTTTGGAGGGATTTTTTTATGTTTTATCTCGTCGTATTCTTAAACTTTTAGTAACTTTGCAAACAGCCATCGATAACAAAATGCAACGTTTTCATAGTTACAAATGCTTTTTACTATTTGTTGTTTTCGGATTATACAGTTGTAAATCCTCACAACGAGTTTCTTCTTCCGCAGAAAGGACAAGCAATACATATAGGCCAATTGCTACAACGGTAAAAACGGAAAAGACAAGCACCTCCATCACAAAAACAACGGCCCCTACCAAAGTTCCCGAGAATACCAATAACTCCCGTAAAACTTCCGGCTATCCGGCGCCCGAATATTACGGCAATAGCTGGAACATACAACACATTCGCCTCAATGCCGATCCCAAACCGATGGAAAATGTTCAATTAAGATTATTGGCTCAAGGCGAAAAATTCGTGATGCCCATGTGTGGAAAAATTTTATCGGAATTCGGCCCGCGCGGCAGCAGCATGCACACCGGCATTGATATAAAACTGCAAATGGACGACCCTGTTTATTGTGCTTTCGATGGCATGGTGCGCATGGCTAAAGAATATGCCGCCTATGGAAAAGTAGTGGTAGTGCGCCACGAGAACGGCCTTGAAACCGTTTACAGCCACTTGAACAGTATCGGCGTAAAACAAGACCAACGTGTAAAAGCCGGCGATTATCTCGGCGGCGGCGGTAAAACCGGACGCGCCACCGGCACTCATTTACATTTCGAAACACGTTTCAAGGGAGAACCGTTCAATCCGCGATTGTTGATTGACTTTGACGATTGCACCCTATATTCCGGAACGCTGGCACTTTCCAAAGACAGCTACAAATGCTATGGAAAAAATCTGCAACCGGCCACAACAACAAGCACTACAACCGCTTCGGCGCCCACAAAAACAGATAGCGGCAGCGCAAACATCAAAACCCATAAGGTGGAAAAAGGCGACACCTTGTACAACATTTCCAAACGCTACAATACTACGGTGGATGCTTTGCGCAAATTAAACAATCTTTCGGAGTCGGCCGCCATTCGAATAGGGCAAGTATTAAAAATACGATAAGCTGAAATCTTAACCGGCCTTTGAAAAAATTGACAAATTTTAAAATTTGTAAAATCTAAACGCACAGAAGCCAATCTCGAAAAGCAAACATCCAACATCCGGTATATGAAATCAAAAAATGGCGCTTGTCATCCTGAGCAAGGCCGGCTGTAGGACAAGATGCTCTCTCATTAAATCTTCCGGTGCGCCCACTTTCCTTTCGTCATATACAAATAACTGAAAAGAAAAATGAAGCAGGCGTAAACCAGTTCTGTTGTCCAGCAAACCGTGAGCGACGCTTTAAGAAACCACACAACAAACCACATATAAGATAAATAAAGCAGCAGCGTAGCGACTTCAATAAACAAAGCGACGCGTGTATTGCCGGTTCCCGAAACGGAATTAAAAAAGACATTACCAGTAGCTACTAACGGCAAAACGGCCACAATAACATACAACGAAGGAATCGAAGCTGCTATTAAAGCAGTATCGGAGGTATAAATAGAAAGAATCAGGCGCGGGAAAAGAGCGATTAACAGAACAAAAGCGCTCACGATGCTTATCGACAAGCGGACGATTTTCCAAATCAGCGACAGCACTTCCTGCTGTTTTCCGGCGCCGATGATGTTACTCACTAACGTGTTGGCCGTGGCCGCCAAAGCCATGCCCGGAATGGCAAAAATCATATACACGCTTCGGACAATATTCGAGACGGCCAAGGGCTGCTCTCCCATGTGTTCGATAGCTAAAAAGAAAAATAACCAAGTTCCTAACGAGAGAAAGTATTGTATCATCAAGGAAAGCGAAACATCTAAAATATGTCGGACGACCGTCCAGCTCTTCATGCCTACCTTCACGAATCCGTATTTTTTTAAATCGACCGCAAAGAACGTATAGAGAACAAAAAACAGTACGGACGAAGCTTCGGCAATGACGGATGCCAAAGCAGCTCCGGCGATGCCCATAGCCGGAAACCCCCAATTCCCGAAAATCAATGCATAATCGAAAAACACATTTATCAAAGCCATAATCAAGGCATTCAACGAAAGTATTTTGGTATTGGTAGTTCCCACGTAAAAGGCGCGAAACATGACGTTGATGCAGGCAAAGAAAATGCCGAAAATGCGCCAGTCCAGATATTGCAAGGCCGCTTCCAACACATTCCCGGAAGATAACATTCCCGACATGAGCGGCTTGGAGAAAAGCCGTGTAAACACAAATAAACACAAAGCAATCAACAGCAGAAATAAAGTTCCGTGCACCACAATATCGCCGATTCTATCGTAGTTCTTCTCTCCATTCCGCCGCCCGATAAGTATTTGCGAGCCGGTACTAAATCCGAACGCCAGGGTAAACAACACAATGTAGTAAATGCCGGCGATGGCCGAAGCTCCCAACTCCACCTCTCCTACATGTCCCAAAAAAGCCGTATCAATGACCTGTATCAGATTTTGCACCAATAGTGTCAAGAGAATCGGATAGGCAACTTTCCATATTTGAGCATGAGAATAGGAGGTTTTCATGTATTCGTTTTCAAACTGCCGGCAAAGATACGAAGATAAATGAAGTGCAAAAGTTTATTAAAAATACCGCTCCTATCTTGCGTAATCGCCCTAATTCCAATGAATAGCGGGTTTATCAATTATTATTGGTGTAATTTCATTTATCAGAATTCCCAGAAATGGTTTTAAATTTGCATTCATAGCAAAAAGGGAACCATAATTCGAACAACATTTATGAACCAAACTATAAAATACAAACTACATCCATGGCACGGCATCAGCATTGGCGACAAAGCGCCCGAAATCGTTAAGGCCTTTATTGAAATTGTTCCCACAGATACCGTGAAATACGAAGTGGATAAAGAATCGGGCTATTTGCAAATCGACCGCCCGCAAAAATATTCGAATGTTATTCCGGCTTTATATGGATTCCTACCGCAAACCTACAGTGCGGAACGCACCGCCGAGCTTACCAATCAATTCCTGCAACGCACGGATATTGAAGGCGACGGCGATCCGGTGGACATTTGCGTACTCACGGAAAAAGATATCAGTCACGGCGATATTATTGTGAAAGCCCGCCCTATCGGAGGGTTTCGCTTGTTAGACCATAACAAAGCCGACGACAAGTTGATTGCGGTGTTGGAGCACGATGCCATTTACAGTTCCTACAAAGATATCAACGATTTACCACGGCTGGTAATCGACCGTTTGGCACATTATTTCACGACATACAAAGATTTAATTACCGATCAGAAACCGCGCTGTGTATTAGTAGGGACGTATGGCTCCGAAGAAGCATACGAGGTAATAAAACGCTCACAGGAAGATTACCGGAATTATTTTACGAAGTAATGCGGCTTCAACGGAGTTTCTCAAAATAAGGAAGCCGCTCGATTGTTGCGGTAATTCGAATAACTTTTCCTCCTTTGTAGATTTTTCCGCTCTCGTCGCGCCAGCGCCCTTTGGGTAACTTAACCGTACGCTCACTTGCCGGTGCAACGATGGGAGCTACCAAATATTTTTCGCCCAACATATATTGCTCGTTGCAATCGGCAAAACCTTCTCCGGGAAACATATATTCCATGTGCCGTACAATCGGTTCTCCGGTTTGCGAAGCGTGTTTTGCACAAGCCAAAATATAGGGCGCCATTTTCACATGCAGTTGCGCCATCGTGCGGCATATCGACAAGTGCCGCTCGTACAGTATGCGCCAGGGAGCTACGGAAAATTGCATCATCGGCATCAGCGCATGTGTTTGAGCCGATCGAACAATTAAATCCTGATTTATTTTCGAGGGGTCGATGTCAACAAAAGAAGCAATCTGTCCGCCGCCCACCATATCCGGACAAGCGTAGGAATAGCCTAACAAACCGGCGGCCACCATGTCGGGAATCAATGATTGAAGAGCGCTCCACGAGTTATGTTTATCTCCCAAACGCTGCACCAATGCTTCGCCGCCCATTTTCCAGCAAGCGCGGTATTCGTTGAACGGAAAATGCAAACCTATCTGTGCCCACGCTATGCAATGGTCGGTTGATGTGGCGTCTTTTTTGTAACTATCGATTTTCTCCGGATCATAAAATCCGACATCGCCGGCATCGAATTTAAATCCGTCGATGCCATACTTTTCCTGCACGTGTTTCAACTGCGAAATGAAATGTTTACATGCTTCCGGATTCGTAAAATCATAACAGGCGCTTTGTCCGTTCCACCACGAAATAATGGCCGGTTCTCGGCGTCCCTTGCCCCGAATCAAAAAACCTTTATCGCGCAAATCCCTGTATTCCGGGCTATCCGGACTGACAAAGGGGCACATCCAAAGCATGATTTTAAAACCCATTTCATGCAACTGCGCGACCATGTTCTTCGCGTCGGAAAACTTATCGGGCTTGAAGTCAAAATTCCCGTAATATTTTTGCCAGTTGTCATCAATCATCAGCACGCCTTTCGGAAAGCCGTGTTTCATAATATTCCGGGCATATTCCAAAATCCCTTCCTGATGCTGGTTATACATCAACTCAATCCAAGTGTTGTATTGCGGCATGGAGAAAAACAGCGAATCGGGCAATACGCCCGATGGGGGAAAATGTTTCTTGCAAGCGCTTAAATAAGCGTCCCGCAAGGTTGTTCCGGCAGTCGCCGCCTGAATAGTTTCATACTCCGATTGAATGTTGATACCGGAAGATGTTATGGTGAAAGTAAACGCTTCGTCGCTCCAAATATAACGGCCTTTATTGGAAACAAGCAAGGGCGCATTTTGGTTATTGAAATTTTGGGAAGCCAAATCCATTTTATCCGTAGGTTGCAAATAAGGCATTTTGTTTCCCAAGCCGACAAAGCCGCCCCACCATCTTTCATCCGGCAAAAATGAAATAACGGAAAGATATTTTTGAGCAAAAAGGTATCCTCCCACACATGTCAACAACAAACACAAGAATACTTTTTTCATATTCCGCGGGAGTTAAAATCCGGTCAGTTTTTTCTTCGCTTCCTCGAATTGCGTTATCACGCGTTGCATAATCACAGCAACAGACTCTACCGCATTAATGCCTGCCGACACTTGTCCTATTTCCAATTCGCCCTGTTCCATGTCGC
Source organism: Bacteroidales bacterium (assembly GCA_031551045.1). Classification (GTDB taxonomy): domain Bacteria; phylum Bacteroidota; class Bacteroidia; order Bacteroidales; family UBA932; genus JAVBOD01. Next base: position 11,480 of record JAVBOD010000039.1, on the reverse strand, counting down.
CTTCCAATATGCCCTTTTTAGCCCGCCCTTTTCCAAGTATGTTTTTCAATTCTTCGGCGTCAGCTCCGCGCGCTTCAGCCGCCGCGATTGCATCATAAAATGCATTCTTCAACAGGCGCACAGGTACTGTTTTTTTCATCAACAACATGGTGTCGCCTTCTTTGGCATCGACAACCTTTTGCTTGAAACTTTCATGCGCCGACGATTCTTCGGAAGCAGCAAACAACGAGCCGATTTGTACGCCTTCGGCGCCCAAGGCCATCGCGGCCAACATGGCCTGCCCCGAGCCGATACCGCCTGCCGCAATCAAGGGAATATCGACCGCTTCGCGCACCAATGGAATCAACACCATGGTGGTAGTTTCTTCACGGCCATTGTGCCCGCCGGCTTCAAAACCTTCGGCTACAATCGCATTTACGCCTGCTTCGGCAGCTTTTTTAGCAAACTTGGTATTGGACACCACGTGCACAACGGTAATTCCGTGATTTTTCAAGAAGGGTGTCCATGCAGCAGGATTGCCGGCCGAAGTGAATACAATTTTCACACCGGTTTTTACTATAATTTGCATCACTTTATCCATTTCGGGGTAAAGCAGCGGAACGTTCACTCCAAACGGTTTACAGGTAGCTGCTTTGCATTTTTCAATATGCGCTTCCAGCATGTCGGGATGCATGGAGCCTGCACCGATTAAACCTAATCCACCGGCATTGCTCACTGCCGATGCCAGGCGCCAACCGCTGCACCAAACCATTCCGCCGGAAATGACCGGATATTGAATATTGAATAAGGAAGTAATTCTATTGTTGCTCATATTCGTAAGTAAAATTTTTGATGATTATTTTTTGATAAACGGCCATTTGCCGTCTTCCCGGTGCACCGTGTTCATGATGTCCAATATTTGTTTCACAATGCCGGGATGCTGGGCGGCTACGTTATTCGTTTCTGCCATATCTTTTGATAAATCGTACAACTCAATCGAAGCAGCCATATCTTTCATAACATTTAAATGCACGGCTTTCCAATTGCCCATGCGTACGGCTTGCGAGCCGCCGTTTTCATGAAACTCCCAATAAAAAGACGAATGCGGCGTTTGTTTTTTTCCTTTTAAGGTTGGAAGAAAAGAGATGCCGTCGGTCGGCGTATTCACTTTCACGCCGGCCAATTCGCAGGCTGTCGGCAGAAAATCCCAAAATGCCGAAGGATTATCAGCCTCGCTTCCTTCTTTGATAGTGCCCGGCCAGCAGGCAATCATCGGCACGCGAATCCCGCCTTCATACAAATCACGCTTAATACCGCGCAATCCGCCCCGGCTCCCGAAGAAATCGGGGTCGGCGCCGCCTTCGATATGCGGCCCGTTATCGGAGGTGAAAATAATTAATGTATTTTCATCCAACCCTAATTCTTTCAGCAATTTCCGGAGCGCGCCCACATCGCTGTCGAGTTTATTAATCATGGCTGCAAAAGCGCCGTGTGCATCGGGTTGCGGACAGTAGTGCCCATTTCCGGCATACGGTTTTTCCACATATTTTTGTTTGTAATATTCCAGATAATCTTCGGCAATACTTAATTCGGCATGCGGAATGGTAACGGAAAAATACAGGAAAAACGGGTTTTCTTTATTTGCACGAATGAAATTAAAGGCTTTCTCTACAAACAAATCCTGACAATAATATTTTTTGCCCAGCATGATTTTCTCTTCGTTTTCCCAAAGAAATTCGGGAAAGTGAAAATGCGCTGCCAACTGGCTTAAATGTCCGTAAAAATAATCGAATCCTTGATTATTCGGGTGTCCTTGTGTACCGGGGCCTCCCATGCCCCATTTTCCAACGCAGGCCGTAGCATAGTTTTTTTCTTTCAGGTATTCGGCAACGGTTTTGTATTCCGCCGGCAACGATGCGTCGAAATTCCCATAAGGTGTTTTTTCGCTGGCATTCCCACGAATCGGCGTGTGCCCCGTGTGCAGCCCGGTTATCAGCGAAGCGCGCGACGGAGCGCTTACCGTACATCCGGCATAGTGTTGCGTGAATCGCATGCCTTGCGCCGCCATGGCATCGATATTCGGCGTGGTAAAATAACGCTGTCCGTAACAACTCAAATCGCCATAGCCCAAATCATCGGCCAAAATGTAAATAATATTCGGCGTTTTAGCCGCTTTTCGCGGCGCTTTTTGGGCATACAAGCCGGTTGCAGGAAGCGCTATCCCGGCGATTAGTAACGGAATAGTATGGGCTGTTTTCATGTGCCTTTTAATTATATTTTTCTTGTCATTCTTCACTTCGTTCAGAATGACAAAGGGAGCATCGTTCATAAATCATCGTTTATCGTTCTGCCTCTCATCATTTCCCATACCACCGACGCCGCTTTTTCGGAAGGCATCATTCCCTCGGGCTTCAGTTGCGAAAAATATTGTTTAGCTTCCGCGACCTGCGCTTGCGCTGCTTCGGGATGCCGCATCAAATCCAGCACTTTGGCGGTAATCAAATCGTCGCGGCAATGGTCCAGCACAAATTCGGGAATTACCAATTTATCGGCCAAAATATTAATCAGGTTGGCGTATTTCGTCGTTGCCAGCCGCTTAATCAGTTGATTGGTAAGAGCGCTGAACTTGTAGGCAATCACATGCGGCGTGCCGCAAGCCGCGAGTTCCAACGTTACTGTTCCCGAAGCGGCCAACGCAAAAGCGCTTGCACGAAAAGCATTGTAGCGTTCGCGTTGTCCAATTAGTACCACATGAGGTACGGGCACACCGGCAAATGCACGGCTCACCTCTCCGGCCATGGCTGCTACCGACGGAATAATTAAAAATAAATCGGGATAATGCGCTTGCAAACGTGCAATTACTTTTTTAAAAACCGGAATCAGTTTTTTTATTTCGCTGTGGCGGCTTCCGGGCAATACACACAGCAATGTTCCTTGCTGCGGAATAGCATGCTGCATTTTAAATTCGCTCAAATCGTCCGTCAGGTTGGCGGTGTTTTCAATGACCGGATGCCCCACAAAATCACAATGTAATCCGTATTTTTCAAAATATTGCGGTTCGTAGGGCCAAAGCGTCATCATGCGGTTCATGAGCTTGGCGGCTTTGGGCGCGCGGCTTTTTTTCCACGCCCACACTTGCGGCGCCACGTAGTGCACCACCGGAATAGCGCTTTTTTTCTTTTTCAGTTTTTGGAGGATGGAACTCACAAAACCCCAACTATCGACCGTTACAATTACGTCTGGTTGCAGGCGATCAATGTCGGCCATCACTTCTTTCATCCGTTTCAGGATAAGCGGCAGCTTGGGCAGTACTTCCCAAAAACCCATGACGGAAATTTCGGAAATATCGAATAAACTTTTGAATCCCATGGCGGTCATGGTTTCGCCTCCCATTCCTGCAAAACGCACATCCGGATGTTGCTCACGCAAGGATTGCATCAGGCGCGAAGCCAGAATATCGCCCGACGGCTCGCCGGTGATGAAATAAATCAAAGGGGCTGAGGTAGAAAGGGTAACGGGTACAACGAGTTTGTCAGTTCCTTGTACCTTTTCACCTTTTTGCCCTTTCTCCTTTGATGTGTTCATATTTTCACGCCCAAAATAAATATTCCTTCCTTGTCGGCCATGTTGATAACCGCATCGCGCTCTATCAACAGAATACCGCCAGCTTCTACGGCAATTCCTCCGATGCCGTATTTTTTCAATTGCTCGATGGTTTGCAAACCGATAGCCGGCAAGTCCACGCGCATGTCCTGCCCCGGCTTCAGCACTTTGACCATGACCGGAGCCTTACCGTCTTTCTTCAGCATCGATGCACGCGAAAGCATCATGTCCGTACCTTCAATCGCTTCTACCGCCAGCACCATCCCTTCTTGCACTACGACTGCTTGTCCGACATCCACAGCACCTAAAGCTTTAGCCACCGTAATGCCGCGACGGATGTCGTCCATGTCATCATCGGTTGGTTTTGTTTTCCCATACGTTCCTTCTTGGAACAACATATCCGGCACCACTTCTTCGATACCTACCACTTTGAAACCTCGTGCATCAATTTCATCCATTACCGCGCGAAAAAGATTATCATCGCTCATTTTTTTTATCGCCAATTTGGTAAGAATCTTCACGCCTTCCCAGTCGGGAATCATTTCTTTGAACGATGGGCGTTTGATACCTCCGGCCAGCACAATTTCATACACGTTGTTGTTTTTAAAATATTTCAACATTTTCCCGGCTTCCGCAATTTTTGCAAAAGTATACGGGGCGTCTTTCAGCTGTTCTTCGTTAGCGAAAGGCTCCAAGCCTACCACTACTATTTCCCGCCCTGTTGCATTACAGTGCTTAATAATCTCCACGGGCATCATTCCTCCTCCCGCAATCATTCCCAATTTTTTATTTTCTGACATAAGCGTTGTTATTTGGTGTGCTGTAGCAACACAGCAACATTGTTTGCCATTGAAGTTACAAAGATAATAAAAAGATGGCGGATGGCGGATTTTAGATATCGGATGAAAAAGATGCCGCCAACACCTTCACTCGGGACTTGTCAGGCTCCAGACTTATCAGATTATTCTACCGGAGCATCTTCCGAAAAGTCGATATGCATCGTTTCTGCCCGGACACGCCATTTTTCTTTGGCCAATGCCTGCATGTCGGCCTGGCTGTCGCGTTCATCAATAATCTCAAAACCAAAAATAGTTTCGATAATATCTTCCAATGTCACGATGCCTTCAAATCCGCCGTATTCATCGACTAATACCGAAAATTGCTCCTTCTTTTCCAATAACAAGTCAAATAATTTGGGGATGGATATATGCTCGTAACTGATTACTACCGGACGTTGAATATCCTTCACCGTTAGTTTACTATTCCCTTTTCCCAACTGGTCGATAATATCATATTTCAATACGTAGCCGGTAATATTATCAGCTGTTTGGTGATACACCGGAAAGCGCGAATGCCGCCGTATTTCGGGCCGTTCCAAAAAATCAGAGAGTTCAGTATCGTCTTCCACAGCCACTACCACCGTACGTGGCGTCATTACTTGATTGGCTTTGATAGAGCGGGAGCGAATCAAGTTCTTAATAGTTTTGCTCTCCACCTCTCCAAAAATTCCTTCCTCCAACCCTATTTCGGTAAGCGCCGCAATTTCTTCGCGGCTCACTTTTTCTTGGGGTTTGTTTCCGGATACTAAAAAGCTGATTCCTTTGGAAACCCATACAACGGGATACATGATATATATCATCACATTTACAATGTTGGCCATGGGTATCGCCAGGCTGCGCCAATAACGCGCACCGATGCTTTTAGGAAGAATCTCCGATAGTAAAAGTATTAAAATTGTGAGCACAGCCGACACAACGCCGAACGATGCTTCGCCCCAGATAGCCGTTGCCTGCGCTCCCACTCCGGCAGCGCCCACGGTGTGTGCAATAGTGTTCAACGACAGAATGGACGACAAAGGCCTGTCAATGTCTTCTTTAAATTTTTTTAACAATTTAGCTCCTTTTTTTCCGGCGCCTTCCTTGGTTTTTATGAAAGATAACGACACGGAAAGCAGTACCGCTTCGGCTACCGAACAAAGGAACGAGACCGAAAGTGCCAACAGTAAATAGGTGAACAACAGCGCCATTTTAATATATACATCAATACACAAATTTACGATATTAAACTAAAAATCAAACAATCCCTCTTTTTTGCTATAAATTTTAAAAAGCAGGAATCCGTATAGCTATTTATTAGGATTGCATAGTTCCTGTCAATACAATAATTTTGTACTTTTGTAGAAATAATATAAAAAATATGCATTCAAGACTTCCGATACTACCGATAACAACTACAACAAAACTGGCCGACGTAATCCATTCCGATTACAGGATATTATTGACCATTAACCGATTTAATATCCCGTTAGGATTTCGAGACAAGACCATTCAAGAAGTATGCGAAATCCACAAAGTGGATACGGAGTGTTTGATGGCTATTATGCAATTATTGATAAACCCCGAAGGATTCGATACGTCCTCTTACCTTCATTTAAACCCTGCATCAGTAATAGGTTATTTAAAAAATTCGCATCGTTATTTTCTGGAAAAACGCCTGCCTGGTATAAGACAACACTTATCGGCCATATTAGAAGGCACAGACGACGTTTCGCAATCCAGTATTTTGAATTTCTTTGATAATTACTACCAAGAAGTTCAAGCACATATGGGCTATGAAAATAATATTGTATTCCCCTATATCGAAAGTTTATTGGACGGCAAATCGGCCGGCGAATTTTCAATAGATGAATTTGAATCGCACCACAGCAATATTCACGAAAAATTAGTGGACTTAAAAAATATTCTTATTAAATACATGCAATTACCCTGCGATAGTTACCATGTAGCGAATGTTTTGTTTGAAATTTTCCAAAGCGAAGAAGATATCGATGCACACTGCTTTATTGAAGATAGAATTTTAGTGCCCATAGTAAGAAAAATAGAAAAACAAGGTTGATAAAAGAAGGAAGAAAATGGCGACTAAAAAAAATATTGTTATTGCAGAGGATTCCTATCTCCTACGGAAAGGCCTTTCGATAGCTATTGCACAAATGGCAAGTATCGAAAGGGTGACGGAGTTAGACACCAATATTCCATTCTTTACACAAATTGAAGAACACGACACGGATATTATTATCATCAATCCACTGTTACTCGGCACCAGCAATGCCAATAAGACACCTTACGAAATCTTAAAAATCGAAAAAGACATCCCTATCATTGCATTAGTATATAGTTTGATTGATGAAAAGTTCCTTCAACATTTCGATGCGGTTATTAATATCACCGACTCGCTTGAAGTGATTTCAACCAAGATACAAACAGTGATAAATGAGATAGACACGCAACCAAATGATAACACCGAAGAGTTGAGCGACCGCGAAAAGGAAATTCTGGTGGCATTGGTAAAAGGGATGATTAATAAAGAAATTGCAGACCACTTCAATTTATCCATCCACACCATTATTGCTCATCGCCGTAATATTACACGGAAATTGGGTATCCACAGCGTGTCGGGCCTAACGGTATATGCCATTCTGAACAAACTGGTAAATCTTCACGACATCGAAATTATTTAAGGCATTATGACTTTTCGCCCGATATTTCCGGAAGACAGCTATCCTATCGTCATTGCAGGCCCGTGCAGCGCCGAAAGCAAAGAACAGGTATTGACAACAGCACATGCCGTAGCAAAAAATCCGCAAGTGCGGTATTTTCGTGCCGGTATCTGGAAACCACGCACACACCCCGGCGATTTTGAAGGGGTTGGCGAAATCGGCCTAACATGGATGAATCAGGCAAAAGAAGAAACAGGCTTAAAAATAACCACTGAAGTAGCGACTCCGCAACATGTTGAAAAGGCGCTCAAAGCGGGCATCGATATGCTTTGGATGGGCGCAAGAACTACCGTAAACCCGTTCCTTGTCGAAGAAATTGCATCGGCTTTAAAAGGGGTAACTATTCCGATGATGGTAAAAAATCCGGTAAACCCCGATATTAATTTATGGATAGGCGCTTTAGAACGTTTTCATCGCAACGGCGCTACACATTTAGCGGCCATTCACCGGGGATTTTCGGGATTTCATAAAGGGAAATACCGCAATGAACCTTTTTGGGAAATGATTTTCGAACTTCGCCGGCGTTTTCCGCAACTGCCAATTATTACCGACCCCAGCCACATCAGCGGGAATACACAACTCATTCCGGCTCTTTGCCAAAAAGCGCTGGATTTGGAAACCGACGGTTTTATCATAGAAGTTCACCCGTCGCCACCGGAAGCGCTGACAGATAAAGCACAACAACTCACGCCGGACGCTTTTTCGGCCTTACTACAACATTTAGTATTCCGGAAAAACAACGATGCCGACCACGCCAAAGAATTGTTGGAGATGCGTACCGAAATAGACGAAATCGATACGGCTATTATCAAATTCCTCTCACACCGTATGGAACTTTCCAAACGTATCGGCACTTACAAACGCGACCATCAACTCACCATTTTGCAGATGGACCGTTGGAAAGAAGTGGTAGAATCGCGCTTGAATTTAGGCGATGTAGAAGGAGTAAAACGGGAGTTCCTGCTCAAGATTTTACAATCCATCCACGAAGAATCCATCCGTATTCAAACGGAAATATTCGGCGAAGAATAAATTATACTTCTATTGTAAACTTATCGGCATCGCGCCATACAGGAAATTTCTCACGGAATTTTTGCAGTTCGTTAAGTGATAATTCAGCAATCAATGCCGTTTCCGTATCGCCGGCTTGTTGTAGGATTTCCCCCTTGAAGCCTATTATCTTACTTTGTCCGTTATGCGCAATGCCCTGCCCATCATCGCCTACACGATTCACGCCTAAAACATAAGTTTGATTTTCAATAGCCCTTGCCGGTAGTAAGGTATTCCAAACGCCGATGCGCGATTGCGGCCAATTGGCCGAGTAAATCAACATATCGTATTCATTGCCGATATTACGGCTCCACACCGGAAAACGCAAATCGTAACAAATGAGTGGACAAATGCGCCAGCCTTCATATGCCACTGTCAAACGCGTATTTCCGCCACTAAATACAGCCGCTTCTCCGCCCACTGCAAATAAATGACGTTTATCATAATATTGAAAACGGCCATCCGGAAATACAAAAAATAAACGATTAAAGATTTTTCTTTCTTCCTCGATAATTACACTACCACACAGCGCCATTCGTTTTGCACGCGCCGTATCGCGCAGCCACTGCACCGTCGCGCCCTCCTTTGTTTCGGCTAAGGCAGGCACATCTTCCATGGAAAAACCGGTGGTAAACATTTCCGGCAACACTACCAAACGGCAATCCGAAGGTAAAGCGTCTATCAATTTTGAATAATGAGCAATGTTTGCAGCTTTTTGCCGCCACTCCATCCGGGTTTGTAATAAAGCAACTTTCATAATGAAACAAAGTTAAGTATTTTTTCAAAATCCCCTAAAATGCGTACTTTTGTGACTTCGTTTTAATAAAAAAATAACATATGAAAGTCTTAAAGTTTGGAGGAACATCTGTAGGGTCGGTAGAAGGGCTTGCTAACGTACAAAAAATCGTGGCAGCCTGCGATGAGCCGGTTATCGTGGTAGTGTCCGCCTTGGGCGGCGTAACGGATAAACTGTTAGCCATATCGCGAATGTCCTCGATGCGCGACGAACTTTATGAACAGGAATACCGGCAACTCATCAAAAGGCACGAAGAAGTGGTGGAGGCCTTGGTGGCGCAGGCCGAGCAGGCAAAAGTAAAAGCGCAATTAACCGTGCTGTTCGACGAATTGAGCAATATTCTTCGCGGCGTGTTTTTGATTCGCGAACTGTCGTCCAAGACAAGCGATACGATTGTAAGCTACGGCGAACGTTGCAGCTCGCTCATCATTCATCACATCATCAGCGGTTCGAAATTATTCGATGCTTGCGAACTGATTAAAACCACCCGGCAATTCGCCAAACACATTGTCGATTTTGAAGAGAGCAACAGGCTTATCAAAAACGCCTTTAAAACGCTTCCTAAAATAAGTGTTGTTCCCGGATTTATCGCACAGGACAAGGACACGGAAGACACCACCAACCTCGGGCGCGGAGGCTCCGACTACACGGCGGCGATTATTGCGGCGGCGCTCAACGCGTCCATGCTCGAAATATGGACGGATGTGGACGGTTTCATGACTGCCGACCCGCGCGTGATTAACACCGCTTACGTTATCGAAAACCTCAGCTTTGTCGAAGCCATGGAGCTTTGTAACTTCGGGGCAAAAGTCATTTATCCGCCGACGATTTTCCCGGTGTTCCACAAAAATATTCCGGTGCGCATTAAAAACACGTTTAACCCGACAGCGCCGGGGACGCTTATTTCCAAAGAACGCATCGCCGACAAGCAACCGATCATCAAAGGAATCTCGTCTATCAACGACACGTGCCTGATTACGATTCGCGGCTTGGGAATGGTCGGCGTTATCGGGGTGAATTACCGCATTTTTAAAGCGCTGGCCAAAAACGGCATCAGTGTGTTTATCGTGGCGCAGGCTTCGTCGGAAAACACCACTTCGTTTGGGGTAAAAGAGTGCGATGCGGAACTGTCGATAAAAAGTTTGCGCGACGAATTCTCCCTTGAAATTGCGCAGGGCGAAATCAACGAAATAACGGCCGAAAAAGACTTGGCAACGGTTGCTATTGTGGGCGAAGGCATGAAAGACACGCCCGGCATTACCGGAAAACTGTTCGGCACCTTGGGACGCGGCGGTATCAACGTGAAACTTTGCGCACAAGGCGCGCTGGAAACAAATATTTCGTTCGTCATTGCCCGGAAAGATTTACGGAAAACGCTGAATACGCTGCACGATTCGTTCTTCCTATCGGAATATCACGAGTTGAATATCTTCTTAGCAGGCATCGGAACCGTTGGCAGCAGCCTGATTCAGCAACTGAAAGCGCAACAACCCAAATTGATGCAACAAAATTCCCTGAAATTAAAAGTGGTGGGAATAGCCAATTCTAAAAAATTATTGCTCAAGCGCGAAGGCATTGATCTGGATAATTACAAGGAAGAATTGACACAACAAGGAATCCCGTCGTCTCCGAAAATTTTACGCGACAATATCGTTGAAATGAATATTTTCAACTCGGTGTTTGTGGACTGCACCGCCAATAATGATATTGCAGAAGTTTATCACGATTTGTTGTCAAACAATATTTCAGTAGTAACCGCTAACAAAGTGGCTGCTTCGTCCGATTATACCAACTACGCTAAGCTCAAAGAAGAAGCCCGCCGCCGCGATATTAAATATTTGTTTGAAACGAACGTGGGAGCCGGATTGCCGATTATCAACACCATCAATAGTTTAATTAATTCCGGCGACCGGATTTTGAAACTGGAAGCGGTATTGTCCGGCACCTTGAATTTTATTTTCAACACCATCAGCGCCGCTATCCCGTTCAGCAAAACCATTGAAATGGCGAAGGAAGCCGGCTATTCCGAGCCCGACCCACGCATTGATTTAAGCGGAACCGATGTGGTACGGAAACTCGTTATCCTTGCCCGCGAATCGGGCTATGCCATTGAACAAAGCGATGTAAAAAAGAATTTGTTCGTGCCCGACAACTATTTCAAAGGAAGCCTCGACGATTTTTGGAAGGATATCAACAAGTTGGATACCGATTTTGAAGCGAAACGAAAAGTATTGGAACAGAAAGACAAACGCTGGAAATTCGTAGCAAAGCTCGAAAACGGCGCCGGCGAAGTGGGCTTGCAGGAAGTGGACAACCGCCATCCGTTCTACGACTTGGAAGGCAGCAACAACATTATTTTAATTACGTCGGAACGCTACAAAGATTATCCGATGATGATTAAAGGCTACGGAGCCGGAGCCAATGTAACCGCCGCCGGCGTATTTGCCGATATCATCAGCATTGCGAATATCAGATAGGAACGATGAATGATGAATG
>JAVBOD010000049.1:0-17339 GCA_031551045.1 Bacteroidales bacterium | reverse complement strand
CGGGCTACATTGGTCTTGTTCGGTTTTTTCAGAATCTTTTCAATCACGCCTTCACCCACTTTTTGGCCTTGATTGTTTACCAAAAATACTTCGGCGCCTTCGCTGGCCTCGTATTCAATAGGCAGGAACACCCATTGCTTTTCAAGGTTATAACCGAAAATGGCCAGGCCCGGGCATTGATATACGCAATCCATGCAGCCGATACATTTTTCGTAATCGATATGTGGCACCGTGCTGGTCGATGATTTCGTAATAGCGCCGTATTTACAGGCAAACGAGCAGGGATTGCAGGCAAAGCCATACAAACAATCGATTTGCACAAAGCCTTTGCTCATCATGCGCGCTGACGACGGGCGGAATGGCGCTTCAATCACCCGCACGGGATGTTGTTGCGAGTCGATATATTCCTTGGAAATGCTCAGGTATTCGTCGTAATTGAAACGAACCATCAGCGCTTGCAGAATTTCGTAAGCGCACTGCTTGCCGCGCAATACTGCGCTCGTTCCTTCGCCGATACGGATGGCATCGCCCACGCCGTGGCAATTCCGGCCGAACAACTCATTACCTTTTATAAGTAGTTGGTTGTCGGGAATCAGTCCTGTGCAAATATTGATGGCGTCGATATCGTCGATAATTTGTTCGGTGCCGGGAATCGGTTTGAAATTCTCACACTTTGCAATGACTGCTCCCGTAACGCCGGTGCGGTCTTTATTCGGAATGGCTTCTAATAAAATATGCGAGGTCATGACAGGAATTCCCAAGCGGCGTACACGGTTGGCCTGCACGGGAAATCCGCCTTCGCGCGGCTGCGCTTCGATGATGGCTTTCACCGTGGCGCCCGCCTGCATGGCTTGGTACGATGTGAGGTAGCCGATGTTTCCGGCGCCCACCGTCAGGATATTTTTGCCCAACAACGTCAATTCGTTGTTCATCATTTTTTGAACGACGGCGGCGGTGTAAACGCCCGGCAGGTCGTCGTTTTTGAAGGCAGGCATAAACGGTACGGCGCCCGTAGCAATTACCAGATGTTGTGCATCCACAAAAAACACCTCTTCCGTCAGCATGTTTTTTACCGCCAAACGATTGCCTTCCAAAATATCCCATACCGAGGAATTTAAAAGAATGCCGTCTAAATTATCGCCGGCCAAGGTTCTCGCAATATCGAACCCGCGCATGCCTCCGAATTTTTTTTCTTTTTCGAAGAAGAAAAACTGGTGCGTCTGCATCAGGAATTGCCCGCCGATCTTATCGTTATTGTCTAAAACAATATTCTGTACTTTATATTTATTCAGTTCTTCGCGCACGGCCAAGCCGGCAGGGCCTGCACCAATGATGACAACGGTGGTTTTATATACTTTCCACGGCCGGTCGGGCTTGGGAGCCACCGGCGCCGGGCTGTAGTCTTGCGGAATGCGTGCCACTTCTTTTATATCATCGACTTTTGTAATGCAAATTCTCCGGATTTTCCCGTCCACCAACATTTCGCAAGCGCCGCATTTACCAATTCCGCATTCCAAACTACGTTCGCGATGCTCCAAACTATGACTGTGAACCGGAAAGCCGGCTTGATGCATGGCGGCGGCAATCGTAAATCCTTTTTGCCCGGTAATTTTTTGTCCTTCGAAAATAAACTCCACTTTATTGTCGGCGGGAATTTCCAAGATGGGGTGCTTCTTTATTTGATGCATATTTAATAATTGTTTTAGGTTCGTTCACAAAACAGCAACGAATTTACAATAATTCTTTCGACTACAAAATAACTTCCATAAATTTCTTTCATAAAAAGCGCTGGTATTTAATCATATAAAAATTGAAACGATGAATTTCTTAAATTTATAAAACATAGGTGTAAAGCTCATTTTGAAATATAAAGGCTTGTTTATTTTTAATTTGGCTATGTTAATAAAAATTTATACCTTGCACCGATTTAGGTGTCTTATAATTCGTATGTTTAAAACATTTAAAAAAGATTGCTTAATTGCATAGACATCAGCAATATATATTTTTTCTTTTACTGTTGATTTGTAGCGTTGGTTGTAGTCATTACTCGGAAGAAATCAACCAGAAATTGCATGCTGCAACTTTATTAATGGAGCAAAATCCGGACAGTTCTTTAAAAATCTTACAAGGAATAGAGGAGGTGGAAAATTTAGGCCGGCAACAACAGGCTGAGTATGCCTTGTTGCTTATTCAGGCGAGGGATAAAAATCTGTTGCCGCTAAATGATACCTTGATACAAAGAGTTTTTGACTACTATAAGAATGATAAAAATATAGAGAAAAAAGTAAAAGCTTATTTTTATTTAGGCCGAATGTACGAAGAAGCCAAAGATAATGAACAATCTATGAAAGCTTATTTGAATGCTGAGACATATGCGCAACCGCTTGATAATCCGGCCTTGAAAGGATTGATAAGCTATTGGATGGGCAATCTGCTTCTTCAGCAACATCTCTATGACAATGCGGCGGAGCGTTACCGGCAATCAATCACCCATTTTAAAACGGGCGGGCAATTCAAGAATGAAGGGGCGGCGGAACAACGCTTGGGGTATTCTTTTCTTTATTTACAAAAATACGATAGCTCGGTGGTACATTTTGATCGTGCTCATATATTAGCAGAACAGACCAATGATACGTTGATGGCTGCTTCTGCCTTTTTTTTAATGGGGGAATCTTCTTTTTGGAATGGAGATTACGCGCTTGCAAAACAATATTTGAATCGATCGATAACGCTAAATGATAAAGATACGCGGCGTCTATCATACTTTTGTGGATTCATGAGCGATATTTATTATTATTTCGGACAATCGGATTCCTCGGCTTATTATGTCAATAAATCGGTTGAATGGGCACAAAGTAGCGGTGACGGGCCGGCTATGCGGGAAGCCTATTTGCGGGTATATTCCCGCTCAAAGGCCGATAAGCGCTTTACGGAAGCTTTTTCTGCCATCGAAAATTATATTGTTGTTAACGACTCGTTGACGAATGAAGCCAATCGCCATAACGTGTTGGAAACAGAAAAGAAATACCGGAACGATTTGTTGTTGGTTGAAAATCAGAAACTTGAATTGCAGCGAAGGATTTATTCTTTTATCGCAGGCATATTATTTTTGAGTTTGCTTTCCGCCACTTTAATCTTTCTACTTTATCGCAGCAGGCAGCAGAAACGATGGTTGGAGTTGAAGGAAAAAGAAAGCCGCGAGCGGCAAAAGTTGTTGGAAAGCGAAATAGCATTGGTTGAAGCCAGCAACCGGATATTGAAGCTTAATGAATTCGTTTTGAAGCGCTTGGATGTTTCCAAGGAACTTATTGCCATGGGGCGTAGCTTGTCCGGAGGCGATGCTGAAAAAACATTGCAAAAATTACAGGATATCATTGCCCGCCTTACCTTTGACGCCAAAGACCGTGAAGAGTTGAAGCGTAATATTAATGAGGCATTTGATGGTTTCGTGGATCGGCTGGTAGAAGGTTTTCCTAAGCTTACTGAGCATGATATACAGCTCTGTTGCTTGATTCGTGCGGGATTTGAAAACGATATTATAATAAGCATATTAAATATTACCTACGAAACACTTTATTCCACCCGTTATCGCTTACGAGAAAAGATGGATTTAGTGAATAAAAATGTTCGCTTGGCGCCCTTTTTGAGTTCAATTTAAACCGGTTTTTTTGAGGCGAAGATACTGTGTTCATATTTTGACGTAAAAGGAAATTATATTTATCTTATCTTTAGGCATTTATTAAAAGTAGTGCTCATATTGTTTTTTTGGAAAATTAAGACTTCCCCCATATCTTTGTTCCCAGAAAAAACGATAAAAACTTACAACCATGAAAAAAATTATTTTAACCATCGGAATTTGTTGCTTATTTGGTTTTATTGCTAATACTGCAGTTGCAGGTGTTCGTCCGACTGCTCCGGGAACTATTATCCCTTTGAAGCCGGTAGCCAGTATTCCGGATGCCCGTTAATTTCTTTAGAGTTTTGTTTTTTAGATTTGATATATACTCAAAGGACTGCAAACCTTCATAAATTGCATACTCACTTCATATAGTAGCACTCGCTACTTCCTTTAAAAAAACACGGTTAGTTTTTTTAACTCCCTAACAAGTGCATGCCAAGAGCTTGTTAGGGATTTTCTTTTTTTAGCAATGTATATATATGATTTATTTTAATCTATTTATTCTGAGGTATATAAATAATTTATGTATATATTTTTCCTTCCCCAAAAAGGCCTTTAAAAAGATTATATTTTTGTTTAATAATTTAATAATCAATTAATTATATTTTGTGTTTAAAATATAATTTCTAAATTATTGATTATTAAGGTTATTGAAGTATTATCTCTTGTGGATAACCCGGAATAAATGTTGGTTGTACACGCGGGCTAAAGGTATTGATATTAATAAAATCGTTTGCTTTTACTTGATTAAGCAACGGATAGTAGCCAAATTTAATTTCAATAGTCTGAAAAACAAGTAATTCATTGCGAATACGTACCCCTAACCCGATTCCCCATACGAGATTTTCTTCTTTTATTAATCTATCGGTTTCTTTTATCCAGCCAATATCGGCAAAACTGAAAAACACAAAGCGGAACCCAATCAGATGGAGATTTGTAAATAAGTCGTTTTCAACATCTAACATTAATCTTTCGGTGCCTTTGCTTTTAGGGCTGCTGTCCGTCATTTGTAAGTTGCTGGCAGTGTTCAGGTAAATATAGTTAACCAAGCCGCTTAAGGGATTGGTGATGGCGGCGTAGCTTAAATTAACAAAGCTCCGGAGGCGTTGCTGCCCGATACGTGCTAACGGCGTGTAATAACGCAGGTGAAACTTTCTGATGCCTTGGTAAGCATTTCCCTTTGTATTGAAATGAGACGCAATGGCTGCATTGGCATACACATTGCCGAATGTAAATTGCTTGCCGGCTGATAAGCTGAGGGATGTATATAATCCTTCGAAATAGCCGGGAATACGGTTATATCCCACCTGCGCCGAAATGTTATACCCGTGTGGTATATTCTCGGTGATTCCGAAACTATGAATGAGGTATTGCCGGTAGTAACGTTGCTGGTATAGTGTAAATTGAAAGAGTAAAGATTGATTGCGCGTATATTGATACTGTAGAGGATAGGGCCTGTATGTTGTTCTGCTATAGGAAGGAGCATTAAACATATAACGTCCGGCTAACACAAAACGGTTGGCCGATGGTGCCGAGAAAATATGGAAGGAGCGGCCGAAAGAAACCGACATGCTTTCTTGTTGAGGCGGAGAAATAGAATCCCACGGAGCGAATTCTAAGCGTTGATTGAAACGGGTATAGCTGGCTTGCCCAAAATAATGTAACGAAGTTTCTAAAGCCCTTTCGGCAGAGAATGTGCTATTGGTAGAAGTGATGGCATCTGTATATTCGGCATGGAGGTTGATGAACGTATGTAAGAAATTGGTGTATTTGTAGCCGATACCATATCCGAAATGTCGGCTGTAATCCCGGGCGTGTATGCCCCGAATAAATATCTCATTGCCTAAGCCCAAAAAATTCTTGTCGAATACCTTTACATCCAATTGAGTTAAAGAAGCATTGTTAATATCGAATCCAATAGACCAAACATCGGCGGCAATCACCGTAACGATGGCCGCTTGACTTCCGGGTACGGAATCAATAAGAATGCGGGCATCGCGGATATAGCCGGTATTGCGCAGGAAGGCTTCGCTTTCGGCAATGGTTATGGCTCTTACTTTTTCTCCTTCCTTGAAAAGTAAATTGTTACGGACGATAGATTGCCGGGTGGATATGTGCAGTTGGTTGAGCGTTTTGTTGACGCCGTCAATAAATAGAGAATCGGGGCTGTGAATATTGGTGCCGAAGGGTTTCAGAATTACGATGTTGATTTGCTCGATGTTGCGCTCTTCATAAGGCTTGTATTCTGTTTCCGTTGAACCTGACGATTGTTCTGCTGTTTCGTTGTTGAGGTTGTTTATGAATGTGGAATACAGCGCTTTCTTCCACTTACTTTTGGCCGCCGATTGCATAAGGCGATCATACCGTGCTTTGTCCTTTTGCGAAAGGCTGGTGTCGGTGGCGTAGATATTGTGCTGATTTTCGGCGTGTTTCAAGGTGTCGGCTTGCCCCGAGGCATCTACCGGTAATAGCAAGTATCCGGTTGCAAAAAAGGCAGGAGCAAGCATCAGTTTATAAAGGGAAAATCGCACGCTGTAAAATTTTAAAATACAACCAAAGATATGCAATCCTTTCGCAAGTTATATTCCAAAAAAGAATTTTAAAACTTTAATTTTCCTTATATCTTTGCATGCATGAAAAATAAAGACCCTTTTTTGCTGCAAGGCCAGCGTCACAAAATGATTCAGCAACTACAAGAAAAATTTAATTTTGATAAAGAGGTCTTGGATGCAATGACTCGTGTGCCGCGTCATTTATTTGTAGCAAAAGGGCTTGAATTGCTATCCTATCAGGATAAACCATTGCCCATTGCCGCGGGACAAACCATTTCACAGCCCTATACGGTGGCGATGCAAACGCATCTGTTGCAATTGAAGCCTTGGATGAAAGTGCTGGAAATTGGCACTGGTTGCGGTTATCAGTCAGCGGTGCTGGCCGAAATGAAGGTGACTGTTTACACCATAGAGCGACAACGGGAATTATTCGTGGAAGCGAAGAAAAATTTATTGGCATTGGGTTATACGGTTACTTCATTTTTGGGAGATGGATACGAAGGAAAGCCGTTATTGGCTCCTTTCGACAGGATTATTGTTACGTGCGGAGCTCCGCACGCGCCGGAAAAGTTACTGACTCAATTGGCCGTTGGAGGGCGCATGGTGGTGCCGGTAGGCGATGCTACTCAAACAATGACGGTTGTGGAGCGTTTGTCGGAAAATGATTACAAAACATCCACCTATGGAACATATTGTTTTGTCCCTATGTTGGCGGGTGTGGCAGGCAGTAATAAAAAATTATTTTAATATTGATTTACAGAATCTTAAATTGTTAAAAGAAAGTTTGGATAATCCCTTAAATAATCATTCGCTTTTTTTATATTTGTACCCTTTAATATTTGAATTAAACTATTTTAATTGATTTTTGTCTTAATAAATATGAAAGATGCAATATAAATGTTTTTACTTTAATGAGCTGCGTGCTTGTACTTATGTGGTGTGGGATGAAACACGGGAATGTGTGATTATTGATGCGGGTTGTCAATCGGAAAGCGAACAGCAGCGGTTGGTGAAATTTATGGAACAAAACCAGTTGAAGCCACAAAAATTAGTGTGTACACATGCTCATTTCGATCATATTCTGGGATATGATTTTGCCTGTAAAACATTTAAAATAGCAGGATGGTTGCATCGTGCCGATTTACCGATGTTTGAGCATGCCGTGCAGTATGCCAAAATATTTGGGCAACAGATGCAACAGCCGGAATTGCCGAGCCATTTTTTGCAAGAGGGGGATGCTGTACGATTTGGCGATTCGCATCTGCAGGTGCTGTACACGCCCGGCCATTCCAAAGGCTGTGTGTGTTTATATGCAAAAGCGGACAAGCTGCTTTTCAGCGGCGATACCTTATTCGATAAAAGTGTGGGGCGTAGCGACCTTCCCGGAGGCAGCTACGAAGAGTTGATGAATAGTATTATTACTAAATTACTGACATTGCCTGACGACGTGGTAGTGCTTCCCGGACATGGGCCGGCAACTACTATTGGGAGTGAACGTCGTGACAATCCGTTTATTAAAGATGCAACTAAAAAATATCCAAGCGATAAATAATTCGGCATTATGAATAAACAAACAAGATGGGCTCTCTACATCGGAATTCCGGTGGTGATTCTTCTCATTATTTTTCTTCCGCGATGGCTGTCGCCGAAAGAAAATGGCCTTGAAACCGCTCCGGCACAGACAACCGGCCGTAGCGGAGGTGCTGCTTTACCGGTGAATGGCTATTTAGCCGAACCGTCGTACATCTCTAATGGCATTCGCGTTGCCGGTTCTTTGGTCGCGAACGAAGAAGTCGATATTACAACAGAAGTCTCTGGAATGGTGGTCAACATTTATTTTCAGGAAGGAACCTTTGTGAAAAAAGGCGACTTGTTGATAAAGATGTATGACGATGATTTACAGGCGCAATTGACAAGGGCTACCTATCAACAAAAATTGGTGGCCGATCGCTTGGAACGCCAGAAGGTTTTGTTGACCAAAGATGCCGTAAGCCGGGAGGCATTTGATCAGGTGCAGACCGATTATGATGTGCTGGAGGCCGACATCCGTTTATTGAAATTAAAAATCGAAAAAACAGAAATTCGTGCGCCTTTTTCAGGCACCATCGGTTTCCGTTATGTGAGTGAAGGCAGTTATATCACGGCCAATACCAAGGTGGCTCGTTTGACCGATAAGTCTTTCTTAAAAGTGGAATTTGCGATTCCCGAAAAATACATAGCGCTGGATTTAATGTCGAAAAACGTGATATTCCGTACGGTTGGATTCAATCGTGATTTTCATGCCAAGGTATATGCCATCGATCCGCAAGTGGACGTGAAAACCCGCACGATTGCTTTACGGGCGCGTTATGAAAATACGGATAATAAATTATCGCCGGGAATGTATGCTCCCGTAATGCTCATTATCAGCGAAAGCAATAATGCGCTGCAACTTCCCTCGGAAGCTGTTGTCCCTGAAATGGACGGAATGAGCGTGTGGTTGGTACGTAACGGAAAGGCAGCTGTGTCGAAAATTACGACAGGCGCCCGTTCCGAGAATATGGTGGAAGTACTGTCCGGATTACAACCCGGCGACACGGTGATTACAACCGGGCTTATGCAGTTGCGGCCCAACATGCCGGTGCAAGTATCTATCCCGAAGATGCAGTAAATCTTTACTATTGTCATGCTGAGCAAAGCGAAGAATCTATTTTTCTTCATGCAGACTCTTCGCTCCGCTCAGCATGACAAATTCAACAGCTTTTAACTCGAAATCTGAAACTTTGAATAACAAAAATGTCTTTATCGTCAACCAGTATTAAACGTCCGGTATTAGCCACGGTGATGAATATCATTATCATTATCTTCGGCGTTATCGGATATACGACACTCGGGGTGCGTGACTATCCCAGTGTAGATCAACCGGTGGTATCGGTCAGCGCTTCGTTTCCGGGCGCTAATGCCGATGTTATTGAAACACAAATAACCGAGCCGCTCGAATCGGCTATTAACGGTATTCAGGGTATCCGTTCTATTTCCAGCTCCAGCCGCGACGGCTCCAGCCGTATTACGGTGGAATTTAACTTGGGGGTAGATATGGAAACGGCTACGAATGATGTGCGTGATAAAGTTTCGGGAGCTCAACGAATGTTACCGCGTGACGTAGATCCTCCGGTGGTGGCAAAAGCCGATGCCGATGCCCAACCGATTTTCTCGGTTTCGTTAAGTAGTGAAGCCCGTTCGTTAATCGACCTTAGTAATTATGCCGAAATAAATTTCAAAGAACGCCTGCAAACCGTTCCCGGCGTGAGTAGCGTGGGTATTTGGGGCTCACGGAAAATGGCGATACAATTGCGGATGGACCCGCAACGGTTGGCAGCCTACGGTATTACGCCGTTGGATGTACGTAATGCGGTAACGCGCGAGAATGTCGAGTTACCCTCGGGGCGTGTGGAAGGCGATAATATGGAACTGACAGTGCGTACCATGGGGCGTTTACGTACGATTGATGACTTTAAAAATTTAGTAATCTATCAGGATGGTTCGCGGGTAGTACGTTTTGAAGATGTTGGCGAAGCCACAATAGGTGCGGAAAACGAGCGTAACTTGGTGCGTGTAAATGGAGTACCTTCCGTAAATTGTGTATTGATTCCGCAGCCGGGCGCTAATTATATCGATATTGTGGACAATGCCAAGAAGGTCATAGAGCAGTTGGAAAAAGATTTACCGGACGACATTTCAACATCTATTACACAAGACAATACGATTTTCATTCGTCAATCATTGGCCGAAGTGCAGAGTACCATTTATGAAGCTTTCATATTGGTTGTGCTCATTATTTTTATTTTCCTGCGTAATTGGCGGACGACACTGATTCCTATCATGGCGATTCCTATTTCGTTGATAGGCGTGTTCTTTGTGATGTTTTTAGCCGGCTTTACGGTAAATATCCTCACGCTGTTTGCCGTCGTCCTGGCCATCGGCTTGGTGGTGGACGACGCCATTGTGGTGATGGAAAATATCTATACGAAAATAGAAAAGGGCATGTCTCCGATGGAGGCCTCTCTCAAAGGTTCGCAGGAAATCTTTTTTGCGGTTATTTCTACCACTGTTTCGTTGGTTGCGGTATTTATTCCCATTGTATTTTTGCAAGGAGTTACCGGTCGTTTGTTCCGCGAGTTTAGTCTGGTAATTGCCGGTGCCGTGGCTATTTCAGCCTTTGTTGCATTGACGTTTACGCCCATGCTTTCTTCCAAATTATTAAAGAAAAAAGAAAAAGAAACGTGGTTGCAACGGACTACCGACCCGTTTTTTGAGGGGCTTATTAATGGCTACCGTCGTTGGTTGAACGGCTTTTTGAAAGTGCGGTGGATGGCTTTTTTGATATTAGGAATAGTAGCCATCGGAATTGTTTGGCTATGGACAAAATTACCTTCCGAAATGGCGCCGCTCGAAGACCGTTCGTTTGTAACTATTAGTTCTACGGCACAGGAAGGAGCCGGTTACGATTATATGTTGCGCTATGCCGACCAGGTACAGGCATTGGTGGATAAGGAAGTGCCCGAACTCGAATATACTTCATCGGGCGTAGGAATGGGAGGCGTAAACTCGTCGTGGAACCGGATAAAGTTAGTGGACCCCGATAAGCGCACACGGAAGCAACAGGAAATAGCCGACGATTTGACGCCGAAAGTCCGGTTGTTGACAGGCGCCCGTTCGTTTGTCACGCAACAACAATCGTTCGGCGGACGGCGCGGCGGCTTGCCGGTGCAGTATGTAATACAGGCGAAAAATTTGGACGACCTGAAAGAATATATCCCTCGTTTTATGACGGAAGTTGCACAGAGCGACGTATTTTCGTCCAGCGATGTGAATTTGAAATTCACGAAACCCGAAGTGACCATGTCTATCGACCGTGAGAAGGCGGCGCTGCTGGGGCTTGATGTCCAAAATATTGCACAAACCTTGCAATTGACCATGAGCGAACAACGCATCGGATATTATATTCTGAACGGGAAACAATATCAGATTATGATGTCGTACGACAAGCAAAACCGCAACAAACCGTCGGACTTGGTAGATGCATACGTGCGCAACGGCAGCGGAAATCTGATTCAGCTCGACAATGTGGTGAGTTTGCGCGAAAACAGCATGCCCCCACAGTTGTACCGTTACAATCGTTTTGTGTCGGCTACAGTGTCGGCAGGGCTGAACAAGGGTTATACGTTGGGCGCCGGTATCGAAGAAATGGACCGCATTTCCAAGGAAGTGCTCAGCGAAGATTTCAGCACGACGCTTTCCGGCGACTCGAAAGATTTTGTGGACAGTACATCGAGTTTGATGTTTGCCTTTATTCTGGCGTTAGTGCTTATCTATTTAGTGTTGTCGGCGCAATTCGAAAGTTTCCGCGACCCGATGATTATTATGTTCACCGTGCCGTTGGCGCTTATCGGTTCGTTGCTGGCTATTAAAATTTTCGGACAAACGCTGAATATTTTTAGTCAAATCGGGATTATCATGCTGGTGGGGTTGGTAACGAAAAACGGTATCTTGATTGTGGAATTTGCCAACCAACGGAAAGCATCCGGACTAAGCATGATGGAAGCTATTAAAGAGGCGTCGGCATCGCGTTTCCGCCCGATTCTGATGACCAGTTTATCGACTATCCTCGGCATCCTTCCGCTGGCGATTGCCTCCGGAGCAGGTTCCGAAAGCCGCGTTTCCATGGGTATTACCGTTTTGTTCGGGATGATTGTAGCCACGTTTTTTACGCTGTTTATTATTCCGGCGATATACACCTTCTTCTCGGCTAAGAAAATCCGCACGAAAGAAGAGATGGAAGAAATTGAAAGAATGGCGCAGGAAACGGATGGAAATATATAAAGCACACTGATGACACTGATAAAACAGATTTTCACAGATAAAAAATTTTCATTATTTGATAAGGAGATGTTCAATATCAGTATAAATCCGTAAAATCTGTGTGTTCTGTGTGCGTAGAAATTATTCATAAAACAGAAATGAAAAAAATTGTAGCGTGTTTCTTATTGTTATTGCCTTTCTGCGTACAGGCGCAAACGGTGATGTCGCTTGACGAGTGCATTGCAAAGGCGTTGGAAAACAATTTTTCCCTGAAGATGTCTTACAATCGCGAAGAAATTGCGAAGAACAATTATACCATCGCACCGTTTCTTCCGAGCGTGGGCGTGACGGGTACACAGCGCCAGTCGGTAACTGATTCGCGGCGAACATTAGCCGCTACTGAAACTTCCGCCGATGTGAACGGGGCGCGGTCGGATAATTATAGCGCCGGCATCAGTTTAAATTACCGCCTGTTCGACGGTTTGTCGATGTTTGCCACCTATTGCCGCTCCAAAGGACAATGGGCGTTGGCCGAACAAAATAAAAAAATTGCGGTTGAAAACCTCGTGGCGCAAGTATGTTTGGGCTACTACAATATTGTGGTATTGGAAAACCGCCTGACAGCCGCTAAATATTCACTGAGCCTTTCGAACCAGCGCTACGATCAAATGGCGGAAAAGTACGAATTGGGCTCGTCGTCGGGCTTGGATGTGCGGCAGGCGAAAATCGATGTAAACACCGATAGTTCCAAGTTGATGCGGCAAGTGGAAAATATAAAAAATGCTTATATTCGTTTTGATAAGTTGATGAATGCCGATTTTGAGAAAATAAGCTATATACAGGATTCTATAACCCTTTTACCCCGCATGGCGTGGGGCGTATTGGTGGATGATGTGCAGCAATACAACAATGTGTTGATAGCCGCCCGTGTCGGCCAGCAAATATCGGAAGAAGATTTGCGGATTGCACGGGCCTTGCGTTTCCCGACGTTGGATTTTAGTTCCGGTTATACCTACAACCGCTCCGAGACACCGGCGGGTGCTACAACATTCAGCGAATCGAACGGATATAATTGGGGGTTTTCGCTTTCGTGGCCTATTTTCGATCGTATGGAAACGCGGCGTAAAATCAGCAATGCGAAGATAGAGATGCGGAATAGCGAATTGAATTATCTGAATACCGAGAATGAAGTCATGGGCGATTTGTCGGTGCTTTATAATACCTATATCAACAATTTGCAGATGATTGAATTCGAAACCGAAAGCGCCGAAACGGCATTGCTCACGCTTGATGCGGCGATGGAGCGCTACAAATTAGGAGATTTATCGGGTATTGAATTTCGCGAATACCAGAAAAATTATTTAGACGCAGTGGACCGTAAACTCGAAGCCATGTACCAAGCCAAAGTGTCGGAAATTAATTTGCGATTGATGAGCGGCGAGATTACGGGGCGGTAAATGCCGGTTGGCAGCGGGTCATTATGAACTTCGCATTCTGCGTGTATTTTGCCAAGCTATCGGAACATTTTGTCCTTGCGGTTAAAGATGTTTTCTTTTCAATTTATTTATTCCTTGTATCTTTGTACAGCTTTAGTCGAGTAGTATGAAGAAATTTTCAAGAAGAATGTTGTTAGCCGTTTTACTCATCCTGGCGGGATGCTTGTTGTACATTTCGTATAATCCCTATATCAAAAGAGCGTTGTGGTACAAGACGCCGGATATCGACGATTACCGTATTTTTTACAATCGTCCGGTGAAGGCCGGAAACCCGCAGCCTTGGCGGTTTGCACCGGATTATAATCAAAAAGCGATTCCGGAAGCACGCTTGCCGTATTTCAAAGAATTAGGAACAGTTGCCTTTCTGGTGGTGCGCGACACGGCCATTGTATTCGAAGAATACTGGGAAGGGTATAGTGAAAATTCGCACAGCAATTCGTTTTCGGCCGCTAAAAGCATTGTGGCTTTACTGGCAGGCATTGCCCGCGACGAAGGAAAAATCATAAGTTTCGACCAGCCTGTGGCCGATTTTTATCCGCCCTATGCCAGCGACCGGCGTAAAGAAATTACCTGGAAAGATTTGTTGACTATGAGCGCAGGGCTCGAATGGGACGAGGCGTATGCATCGCTCTTTTCCATTACTACCAAAGCCTATTATGGCGACGATCTGGAAAAACTCATGAAGAACGTGCCGGCCGAAGAAACGCCCGGCCGGCGCTACCGCTACCAAAGCGGCGTGACGCAAGTGTTGTCGTTTGCCATTGCCAATGCGGTGGGCAAATCCATTAGCGAGTATGCTTCCGAAAAACTGTGGACGCCTATAGGCGCCGAGCAGGATGCCTTATGGAGCCTCGACCATAAAAACGGCTTGGAAAAAGCCTATTGCTGCTTCAATTCCAATGCCCGCGATTTTGCCCGCATCGGCCAGCTGGTGCTGAACAAAGGCCGTTGGAATGGCCGGCAAGTGGTGTCGGAAACATTTTTGAGCGAAGCGCTGACGCCCGCATCATGGCTCAAAGCGGGCGATACCGAACGGCCGGTTGATTTTTATGGCTACCAATGGTGGCGTTTGCCGTACAAAGGGATGGCCGTGAATTACGCCCGCGGCATCAACGGGCAATATATTTTTGTAATTCCTGAGAAAAACGCTGTAGTGGTGCGCCTCGGACATCATTGGAGCAAAACTCGCACGCCCGACAACCTCCCCGAAGATATATACGTGTGGTTGGATACAGCGATGGACTTGCTGGGCGAGTAGAAAAAAAGCGATTGATGCTGAAAACAGGGCTTGCTTTTATTTTTTCCGGCTGGCCATATAACCGGCTAAATCTATCAAAATCTTTCGTTCGGGAGAGTCGGGGAGTGTATGTAGTAACTCAATGGCTTGTTGACTGTAGTTGGCCATTTTTTCCGTAGCATAGGCTATGCCGCCTTTTTCGTTTACAAACTTAATGATAGGCGGGATACGCCTTTGTTTTTTAGCGGCGCTTTTAATCCACGCTATTACTTTCTCCCGTTCTTCTTTCTCGGCCTGCTGCAGGGCATAAAGTAGGGGGAGTGTTATTTTCTGTTCACAAATATCGTTTCCTGCCGGTTTTCCGGTTTGGTTACGTTGTTCGTAATCGAAAATATCGTCACGAATTTGAAATGCCATACCCATGTTGTAGCCGATATCGTATAAACATTGTTCTTTTTCTTTTGATGCTTTTGCGGTGATAGCGCCTAAACAAGTGCTGGTCGCCAATAGTATGGCTGTTTTCTTTTCGATAATTTTCAGGTAATCTTCCTCGGTATTATCTAATGAGGCGGTTTTTTGTAATTGGAACAATTCTCCTTCGCTTAAATTCATCAAACACCGGGTGAACAGTGCAAGCATTTTGTGTTCGTTACAATCTACAATAAGCTGTGCAGCCTTCGATAACCAATAGTCGCCGGTAAGAACCGCTACAGGCACTTTCCAGGCGGCTTTCACCGAAGCTTTTCCCCGCCGCTGGTCGGCATTGTCCACTACATCATCGTGTAGCAATGATGCTGTGTGCAACATTTCTACCGATATGGCGGCTGCATGTGTTTGGGTATTAACATCGCCACATATTCGGGCCGATAATAGTACCAATATCGGGCGCAGTTGCTTGCCGGAACGTTGCAGGATATACTCGTTCACCTCATTTATCAACTTCACTTCCGAAAACATGGCTTGTTGAAAGGAAGAAGTGAAAAGACTCCAGTCTTTGCCTAACTCTTTTTTTATTTGATGTAAGTCCATAGTTAAATTATACTGCTGCAAAATGAATAGCAGAACTATCCCATACGGGAGCCTGTTCGATAGCCGGCAGAACTTCATCTACTGCTTGAACTACGCTCCAAATTTGCATATGATCCATTCGCATGAAATGTTCTTTTACCATCGTATCGAGCATTTCCAACAAAGGGTCATAAAACCCGTTTTGATTGAAAATAACAATCGGCTTGGTGAATAATCCCAGTCGTTTCGCAGATATTGCTTCGCTTAGTTCCTCCAGTGTTCCGCAACCTCCGGGAAGAGCTACCACGGCATCGGCTTTTTCTAAGAGTAGTTTTTTTCGTTCAGCCATGGACGCTACCAATATCATCTCGCTAACGCCGGGATGATCCCATTCCACTTCTTTCATAAAATGCGGAATGATACCGATTACCGTGCCATTTTCTGCTAAAGCTGTATCGGCAATGATTCCCATTAATCCTTTGCTTCCACCGCCAAAGAGAATAGTGTGCCCTTCTTTTACCAGTGTTTTTGAAAGTTGTGCTGCTGCTTCGAAATAGCAAGGCGCTACCTTGGGGCTGGATGCGCAGAAAATACAAATTGTCATTCTAATTTGAATTGAGAAAAGCCGAAGAAACGGCTCCGGCTTTCATAATAGGCTTAATCTTTTTATATATTTTCGAGAAGAAACAGCGCCCTTCTTTCAATATATGCTGAGTTTATAAAAGGGCATTTAATTTAGCGACTAATGCAGCCTTCGTTGTCATTCCTACTTGTTTATCGACTACTTCGCCATTTTTGAAAAATAAAATGGTAGGGATATTACGAATGCCGTATTTCATAGCTACTTTACTACTACTGTCCACGTCGCATTTTGCGATGATAGCTTTTCCTTCATATTCAGTTGCCAGTTCTTCTACAATAGGAGTAATAGCACGGCATGGGCCACACCATTCCGCCCAAAAATCCAGCAATACAGGTTTTCCAGAGTTAAGTAATTCGGTGTAATTTGAATCGGTTAAATTTGTTGCCATAATTTTAAAATTTTACATGTTCTTATTTAAAGTTCAAAGGTATGAAAAATAATTGAATAAAAAATATGAAAACCGTTTTGTAGGATGCTGTTCTTTTTGTCATTCGGAAAAAATAATTTAATTTTATTTGGCTGATAATTAAATGATTGAAATTAATTTGAATTTTTTTTGATACTTCCATTAAACTTTTTGAGAGGGCCGGCGTCTTATAACCGAAAACATAGTTTTCATAGGTTTAAGGTTTAGGTTAGCAAGAGCAGGAATTCTCTCCGGATTCCTGCTCTTCATTTTTATCCGGATTAAACCTTTTTCGTCAAAAGATGTCTTATAACCGAAAGCATAGTTTTTCATAGGTTTAAGGTTTAGGTTACGGAAGGCAGGAATTCTACTCAGGGTTCCTGCCTTTTGTTTATATTTGCAGGAATAATCGAAGAAAGATGAAACTTGTTTTTGCAACAGCTAATGCTCATAAAGTGGGCGAAGTGCAACAATTAT
>JAVBOD010000044.1:0-18778 GCA_031551045.1 Bacteroidales bacterium | reverse complement strand
GTTCAGCATTTTCTCGTAGGCTCCCAAACGCGCTTTCGACTTGGCATGGCGCGCTTTCGGCGACATGCGCACCCATTCCAACTCGCGCTCCAACGTCTTGCGGCGCTTGCTTTCCTGCTTCTCTTCCTGCTGCAGTCGTTTAGATTTATTGTCGAGCCCCCAGCTGTATTTTACATTACACCGAAAAACATAGCCACGGTCGAATTACAAAATACAAACGGGGACGTTGTCCAAGAAATAACGGTCGTGCGTCACGGCAATCACCGTGCCTTTATACTGTTGCAAGTGCGCTTCGAGCCATTGAATACTTTCCGTATCCAAGTGGTTCGTCGGCTCGTCGAGCAACAACACATCGGGTTCGCGCAGTAACAGGCGGCACAAAGCCACACGGCGGCGTTCGCCACCGCTCAGGTGTTTCACCGGAGTGTCGCCATCCGGGCATTGCAGGGCGTCCATCGCACGCTCCAGCTTGGTATCGAGTTCCCAGGCACTGGCATGTTCTATTTTTTCCGTCAACTCGCCTTGCCGTTCGATGAGTTTCGCCATTTCGTCGTCACTCATCGGCTCCATGAATTTCGCATTTACTTCTTCATATTCTTTCAGTAAATCCACCACTTCCTGTACGCCTTCCTGCACAATTTCCTTCACGGTTTTGCGCTCGTCCAACTGCGGTTCCTGCTCCAAATATCCTACGGTATAACCCGGCGCCCACACTACTTCGCCTTGGTACGATTTTTCGATACCGGCAATAATTTTCATCACCGTGGATTTACCCGAGCCGTTCAGCCCGATGATACCGATTTTCGCCCCGTAGAAAAACGACAGGTAGATGTCTTTCAGAATTGCTTTATTGTTGTTGGGAAGTACTTTCCCCACTCCGTTCATGGAGAAAATAATTTTTTCGTCCGCCATAAAATTCAAGATTAAAAAGATTCAATAATTCAAAATTTGAGGGTGCAAAGATAGCAATTAATTTCATCGAATTATTTACTTAAACCCGCTTAATAATTCTCCCTTAGCCAAATCTCAAAAAATTTGTCGTAGAGTTGGTATTCGCCCATTTCATGCGTTATGAAATCTTTTTCCAGCAGGCCTTTCAGCGCAGCTTGCACCGAGCTGGACGAGGTAAGTTTATATTTCTGCACAAAAGTTCCCGAAGTCAGCAATTTTGCCTTTCCTTCTTTACTGATAGCTACCAGCAATTCTTTTTGTTTTTCGGGTAAACGGAAAAGCGTTTCGGAATAAGTATATTCGTAGGAAGCTATAATATTCGTCAATGCTTCTGCCATCATTTTTCCCGTGCAGACAGTTTCCGCCGGTGTCATTGCGTACAAGGTATTCAGCATTTTTTGCATATACCAAGTTATGCCTTCAAATTGGTTATAAACAGTCGTAACTGCTTCCGGGGTTATTTTCTTTCCGGATTGTTTAAAAAGGCGCTGTGCAAAAGTAATATATTTCGGTAATTCAATAGTCTTCAAATGCATGATGGAGACACTTTGATAGAAGGGCCGTGCGGCGCTCAGAAACATATTCCCCATGGTATGCCGCTGGCTTCCGGCAAAGATAAAACGTGCATTTTTAGAATGCTGAACATGTGTGCGCAACAGCGCCTCTACATTTTTCTCCGCATAATTAGCTATTTGTTGAAACTCGTCAATCGCTACCACGCAAGGTTTTCCGGCTTTGCTCAAGTATGTGAAAATTTCGTTCAGCGTAACTTCCGACGAAGCAATATCGCCCAGCCCTATATTGAAAGAAGGTTTTCCGGCCGTGTCGAAAGAAATGCCGGCTTGCAACGATTTCACTGTAGTTGAGAAAAAATCCAACGCCCGTTTGCCGAAAGGTTTCAATTCTTCTACAATCACCTTACTCAGAGCAAACACAAAATCACGCAAGGATTTGGTGGCATAAATATCTACAAAAAAAGTATAGTATTCCTTCCGGATAGCCTTGGTATTAAAACAATGTTGAATCAGGCCGGTTTTTCCCATGCGGCGAGTAGAAATAAGCGCCACGTTGTTGCCGTTTTGAATTTCTTGCAGCAATTGCTTGGTTTCTTTCTCGCGGTCGCAGAAATATTCGGCTGACACATAGCCGCTCGTCACAAAAGGATTCACTAAACGCTGTTTCATAACATACACAATTATTATGCAAAGATAATTATTATTTCATAATAATGCAAAAACAATAATCAGTCAATGTTTCCCGGATTCTTTCAAAACAAAAACCACCTGCCGTAATGGGCAGGTGGTTTCTAATGGCAGATTTGTCAAATTTTAAAAATTTGACAAATCTACATAGTAAAAATTAAATCAACCCTTGTTCCAACATAGCTTGCGCCACTTTCATGAAACCGGCAATATTAGCGCCGTTCACGTAGTTGGTATAGCCGTCTTTGGTTCCGTATTTCACGCAAGCATTGTGAATGCTTTCCATGATTTGTTTCAGTTTGGCATCTACTTCTTCGCTGGTC
Organism: Bacteroidales bacterium; assembly: GCA_031551045.1. Classification (GTDB taxonomy): domain Bacteria; phylum Bacteroidota; class Bacteroidia; order Bacteroidales; family UBA932; genus JAVBOD01. Next base: position 16,302 of record JAVBOD010000044.1, on the reverse strand, counting down.
CAGTTGATGTGCATAGCGTTTTGCGTCATTTCCAAACCTGAAGTAGCCACCCCACCGGCGTTTACCGCTTTACCGGGGCCGAACATAATTTTCGCTTTGATAAATTCGGCAATAGCTTCGGGCGTACAACCCATGTTCGATACTTCGCCTACGCAAGTAACGCCGTTTTTAATCAACATTTTTGCATCGTCGCCGTTCAATTCGTTTTGAATAGCGCAAGGACAAGCAATGTCCACTTTCACTTCCCAAGGTTTTTTACCGGCAAAGAATTTCGAACCGGGGAATTTCTTTTCGTACGGAGCCACCACGTTGTTGTTGCTGGTACGTAGTTCTACCATATAGTCAATTTTTTCTTGGTTCAAGCCTGCTTCATCCAAAATGTATCCATCGGGGCCCGAGATAGCGATTACTTTTGCGCCCAGTTCGGTCGCTTTCAAAGCAGCTCCCCAAGCTACATTTCCGAAACCTGAAACAGCTACGGTTTTACCTTTGATGTCGATATTTTTCATTTTCAACATGTGGTCAACAAAGTAGATAGCGCCGAAACCGGTAGCTTCCGGGCGAATCAACGAACCGCCCCAAGTCATCCCTTTACCGGTATAGGTTCCGGTATTTTCGCGGGCTAATTTTTTGTAATAACCGTACATGAAACCAACTTCGCGGCCGGCCACTCCGATGTCGCCTGCAGGAACGTCGGTATCCGGGCCGAGGTGTTGCCACAATTCGGCGATGAAAGCTTGGCAGAAACGCATGATTTCAGCGTCCGATTTTCCTTGCGGATTGAAATCGGAACCACCTTTACCACCACCCATCGGCAAGGTAGTCAAAGCGTTTTTGAATGTTTGCTCGAAACCTAAGAATTTCAAGGTTGACAAGGTTACGGCAGGATGGAAACGGATACCACCTTTGTAAGGCCCGATAGCATTGTTGAATTGCACGCGGTAGCCGGTATTGATTTGCACTTCGCCTTTGTCGTCTTGCCAGGTTACGCGGAAAGTGAAAATACGGTCGGGTTCAACCATCCGTTCAGCGATTTTTGCTTTTTCAAATTCCGGATGTTGGTTATACACTTCTTCAATAGACTCCAACACTTCGTGAACTGCTTGCAAGAACTCTTTTTCGTGGCCGTATTTCTTCTCCAGATTAGCCATCAAATCTTTTGTTTTCATGTTTTATGTTTTGTTTTAAAAAGTTAATTATATCTGCCTCACCCAATCCCTCTCTTTTGGAAAGGGGTGTTTGGTTCGTATTCTCTTTTTATATGCGATGCAATAGTTATTAAACTTCGGCCTCTGTAGTGCCCTCTCCTTTTGGAGAGGGTTAGGGAGAGGCCACTATTTCACTTCCCATGTAGCGCCGCTACGCAACAGGTCGTTTACACATTTAATTTTCGCGTTTTTCTGCACTTCTAACACCTGGTCGCGTACATTGTCGTCATAAGTCGAATCCTTCACGGCACGAATCACTCCCAACGCCACCGGCAATTCCGGCGACTGCATCATCACCAGCATCATGTGCACGCCCGGATCGGGATTTTGTGCATTGTGCACTAAAATATCGGATTCGGTAATACCATTTTCGCCAATGGTAACCGATTTCAGGCATAATTTTTCGAAATCAATGACCAAACCTTTGTCGCGATTTTTACCATAAATCATCGGTTTGCCGTGTTCCAACACAATCGTACGGTCGGCACGAACATCTTTATTGGCATATTCGGCATGCGTTCCGTCGTTAAAAATCACGCAGTTTTGCAAGATAACCGTCACAGCTGTTCCATCGTGTTTCGCAGCAGCCACCAGGCAATCCGAAGTGAGTTTCAATTCCACATCGAGCGAACGGGCAAAGAATGTGCCGCGTGCACCCAGCACCAGTTCACCGGGAGTGAAAGGATGTTCCACCGTTCCGAAAGGCGAGGTTTTAGTAACTTTTCCGAGTTTCGAGGTCGGAGAATATTGTCCTTTCGTCAAACCGTAAATCTGGTTATCGAATAAAATAATGTTGATGTCGATATTACGGCGAATGGCATGAATAAAGTGGTTACCACCGATCGCCAAGGCATCGCCGTCGCCGGTTTGTTGCCAAACGGTCAACGTCGGATTAGCCACTTTTATACCGGTAGCAATCGCTGCGGCACGGCCGTGGATACCATGGAATCCGTAAGTGTTCATGTAGTAAGGAAAACGTGACGCACAACCGATTCCGGATACGAATACATAACGTTCTTTGGTGTATCCCAAAGCCTCGCTCACTTCGGGCAAGGCGCGTTGTACGGAAGCCAAAATTGCATGATCGCCGCAACCCGGGCACCATTTTACTTCCTGATTACTTTTAAAATCTTGAGGTGTATATTTCATGACTTTCTTTCCTTTTTAAAATAACTTGTTGATAGCATCCACTAATTCTGTTACCGTGAAAGGTTGTCCCTGCACTTTGTTGCATTGGTGGTATTGGAACTGTTGGTGTTGAATACGCAGATAATTGGCAAACTGTCCGCTGTTCAACTCGCACACGATAATTTTCTTGAAACGTTTGAAAATATCGGCCGTGTTTTTCGGCAGCGGATTGATGAAATCGAAATGCGCCAAACTTACGCTTTTGCCTTGTTCCTGCAAGGAAGTCACCGCTGAATAGGTATGTCCGAATGTTCCGCCCCAGCTCACTACCAAGACTTCACCTTCGGGTTTCCCAATCACTTTCTGGCCGGGAATAAAGTCGGCCACGCGGGCCACTTTGGCAGCGCGTTCGCCTATCATGCGTTCGTGCACCAGCGGGTCGCTCGATACGGCGCCGTTGTTGTTCTTTTCCAAACCGCCCACACGGTGTTCCAAACCGGGCGTGCCGGGCAGCGCCCAGCTACGCGCCAAGCGTTTTTCGTCGCGGCGGAAAGGCCAGAAATCGGTTGTTCCTTCTTTCACAATCGGCGGAACAATTTCCGGATAGTCTTTCATATCGGGGATGAGCCAAGGTTCCGAACCGTTGCCCAAGAAACCTTCGGTCAACAGTAATACGGGCATCATGTGTTCCATAGCATATTTTCCTGCCCAGAATGCAGCATCAAAACAGTTCGACGGAGAGTGCGCCGCCATGACCATCATCGGGCATTCGCCGTTACGGCCATACAGGGCCTGCATCAGGTCGGTCTGTTCCGTTTTGGTAGGCACGCCGGTCGAAGGGCCGCTACGTTGCACGTCCACCACTACCAATGGCAATTCGGTCATCACCGCCAAACCCAACGCTTCGCTCTTCAGCGACAAGCCGGGGCCGGAAGTCGTCGTCACCGCAAAGTTTCCTGCAAACGAAGCTCCGATTGCCGTACAAATACCGGCAATTTCGTCTTCGCATTGCAGCGTTTTCACGCCTAAATCCTTGCGGGCAGCCAATTCTTCCAAAATACTGGTGGCCGGTGTGATAGGATAGGAACCGCAAAACAAAGGGCGTCCCGATTTTTCGGAAGCCGCTATGAAACCCCAAGCGGTAGCCTGGTTTCCGTTGATGTTGCGATAAATTCCCTTTTCCTGTTTCGAAGGCTTAATAGTGTAAGTATTTTGAATAGCGTGAATATTTCCGGCGTAGTTATAGCCGTCGCGCAACACTTTTTTATTCGTTTCAATGAGTTCCGGTTTTTTCGCAAATTTCTTCGCAAAATATTTTTCCGTAAACTCCAGCGGGCGGTTGAACAAAAAGTAACAAATGCCCAAGGTGAACATATTTTTACTACGCACCACGGCTTTTGCATCCAAGCCGCTATCTTTCAAACTTTCTTTGGTGAGCGTGGTAATAGGAGCTAAAATAATGTTTCTGTCTTCTATCTTCAGTTCTTTAAAAGGGTCGTCGGTGCAAAATCCGGCGCGTTGGATTCCTTTTTCATCAAAAGAATCGGCGTCCACAATCACTGTAGCCGTCGGCTTCAGCCATTTTGCATTTACTTTCAATGCCGCAGGGTTCATGGCTACCAGCACGTCGCATAAGTCGCCCGGCGTGCGCACTTCGCCACTACCAATGTGTACCTGAAATCCCGAAACGCCGGCAACAGTTCCTTGCGGTGCGCGGATTTCAGCAGGAAAATCGGGGAATGTAGAAAAAGTATTCCCAAACAATGCAGAGGCATCCGTGAACAAGGTTCCCGTAAGCTGCATGCCATCGCCGGAGTCGCCCGCAAAGCGGATTACCACATCCGATGTATCAATCATTTTATGCATATCGATAAATATTAATTTTAATTGTCAATCCGGTTTTAAAAAACTAATTTAATGCAAAAGTAATGCTTTCTCTTATATAAAAAAACTAAAACGGCCCATTTTTTGCAGGATTGTAAAAAGTGTTGAAAATAAAATAATTATTGCTACATTTGTAAGATATTTAGGAGAATGTTTCTATGTCAATAATACGTCCGGTTCGGGGCATCGAGCCGAAAATGGGAAAAAATTGTTTTATCGCCGAAAATGCCGTGGTAGTAGGCGATGTAGTGATGGGCGACGATTGCAGCATTTGGTATTCGGCCGTGCTGCGCGGCGATGTGAATAGTATCCGTATCGGAAACCGTGTCAATATTCAGGATGGAGCGGTATTACATACGCTTTACGAGCGTTCCGTGGTAGAAATCGGCGACGATGTATCGGTAGGGCATAATGCCATTATCCATGGAGCTAAAGTCGGCAGTAATGTGTTGATAGGAATGGGCGCTATTCTTATGGACAACGCGGTGATCCCCGATGGGACTATCATTGCGGCCGGCGCAGTGGTACTGAGCAATGCCGTATTGGAGCCCGGCGTGTATGCCGGAATTCCCGCGAAAAAAGTGAAAGACAGCGATGCCAAAACAGTGGAAATGGCACACAAAAACGCCGCCGGATATTTGATGTACAAGGAATGGTATAAAGGATGAAAAGATAATGTAAATCTTTTGCTGATTGTTGAAGACAACGGGATTTTTAGGATACTTGAAAAATATCAATATATCGATTTAGTTGCGCTATGATTAAGCAGAACCAAGGAGTGTATATCGCGGGATGCATTAGTACATCTTCCTTTAAAAACGTACAATTAACCCATTTGTATTCAAAAACCTCTACCGGATTCTGAAAAATGGGGCCTGTATATTTCCCTGTTAGTACGTGATCAAATTCATGCTCTATTAATCCATTGGAAAAAGAACTTTTGTATACGAGATTAAACAATGGATATATAGGGCAAGTGAAGCCCATTTCTGCCACAAGCCTTCTATTAGCAGCTTCTATAATTGATTCGTTCGGATAAGGATGGCTGCAAACAGTATTAGACCACAAACCTGGGGTATGATATTTATTCAATGCTCGTCGTTGAATAAGCATATTGTTGCAATCATCGAAAATTAATATGGAAAAAGCTCTGTGCAATAATCCTTTTTGATGTGCTTCTAATTTGCCGGCAACTCCTACTGCTTCATCTTGTTCATTTACTAGCACTACTTTATCTTTTTCCATACATACTTTAGAAATAATGACTTTAAATAACGATACAATAAGATATAGAAAAATAATGGAACGATAAATACATAAAGCCCCGATATTGAGAAATTAATAACACCCGTAAAAATTTCTTTAAAATAGTTAAATACATTTATCGGGAAATAGATGAGAGATGAAGAAGAATAGAAGATAATGGAAAATAAAAAGAAAAAAACAAATAACCTGCCTGCCAAACTATAAAATGCTAAAAAGTAATCTTTACTCGAAAAAGAGATAGCCGGCACTTTTTTGATTATTCTTTTTAATATCAAAGCTGCTTTTGTGGCTGCTGTTTTTCGTAAATTAGGTACATTAAGCCAGTCTGTCAATATCCAATACCCGTCATAACGGAGCAGGGGATTGAGACTAAATAAGGATGATATGAAAATTGATACTGGGATAATTAGAAATGTGGTGTTGCCGGTAACATAATAAATCAGTAAAAGGATGCAAGCATAGATAGACGCAAAATACACGCCGGCTAAGTTTACTACTATCCGCTGCATAGGTTGCAATTTCCAAATGTCCGATACATCGGCAAAAAGCACAGGTCTCAAAAGATAAAACCCAAATCCGATATCGCCATGCTGTGCCCCAAAATATTTGCACGCTGTAGCATGTCCTATTTCGTGAAATAAAGTGCCGATACCAAACATAAAGAAACAAAATATAAAATCAGGAACAGCAATATTTTTAAACGATCCTGTTACCAACGAAAAATGGATTATTATCATAAACAATAATACGCAGAATAATAACAGCAGTATAGGGATAAAAACCTTTGGTTTAAATAAGAATGTAAGATAACGGACTAAAAAATCGGAGTATTTGCTTTTAAAAAAGACAATACTAAGCCTCAAATAGGCAGAGCGCTTTCTTTTTTCCACCACAAACCAATCTTGTTCAATGAACCCATATTGGGCAAATTGCTCATAAAACAAATGATAGACAGTAGCAGTGTTCATAGGGTTACCCGACTGAATCATGTATTGTTCCGCTATTTCCGTCAATGTCCGCTCTCCGTTGGCCAAATTCAGTAGTTCGAATGCAGAAAGGCTTATTAATACACGATACCCTAATTGAGCATGTGTTACTAAATATTTTCCACTGCCAAAATCGTGGAATTCCACTTTGTCCGAAAGAACTGGTGTGAGCAACTCCTTATTTTCTGGAGCAGGCTGCATAATTTACTAATGATTTGAGTGCTACCACAGTGGAGAATAAACGACCGAATTCTTCAGCCCTTATATTGATTCCTTTAGAAGCTATAGACCAAGTAGATATACTTCCGGGATTTGTCACATTTGCAGCCGGAATACGCATCGGGTGCGAAGCTGGCCACGAGCCGTCTTCATATTGTTGTCCGCAAAGCCATGAAACAGCCTTTTCAATAGCAGTAACATGCTCCGGAGTACTCCACCCACTTAATGCATCCACCGCTAAGCCGGTGTAGAAAACCGCCTCATCCAGCAAACCAAAAGAACCGTCTTTATTTTGTTGACTAATCAGGGTTGTAATAGCTGTTTCACGGGCTTTGATTAAGTCTTTGTTTTGCGACAATTTTCCGGCTTTGATGATAAAATAGAGGCTGTAAATAGAATTAGTCCACCAGTAGGCATCCCATGTGCTGCCATTTTGCTGGCGTAAAATAAAGTTCAATAAAAGACAGAAGGGCTCTTTTTCGTATTTGCAAAGCGCCATTAAGTACAAAGCAGCCGCACTCACACAAGTGTGTGATTGTGTCCATCCGCTCACATTATCTGAACTGTTTTTTCCTAATGAACTTAACAAGGCGTTAGTATCCGGATAAGTAGAGAAGCCTCCGTCTTCATTTTGTTTGGTAAGCCATACATTAAAAGCATCCTTACACTCCACTGCTTGTAATGTTTGTGCGATGAGCGTGAAAGTGGACGAATCGTTATCGCCAATCCATGCTTGGTTATAGCCCCACTGTTTGTCACATTGGTGTTGTTGCACGAAAAAGATAGCTTTTGCCAAATCGCAATGGCTTGACCTTTCTGGAATGCCACAGAGGAAAGACGAAATAAATGCAGTAGCCCAAGAGTCACTTAAGCCGGCATTATTATATATTTCTTCCCAACTGCCGTCGTCATTTTGCATCTCGGCTATGAAATCAAGCGCCTGTTGAATATGTTTTTCGACGGATTTTCCAAAATTATTTTTTGTTTGCGATAATTGTAATTTCATAGCCAACGATTTTATATAGGCGTGAATATTCAACTTTTGCGAAACGGCACTATTATGCATTTTGGTAATTTCTATTTCCCAATAATCTAAATGGTAGTTTTTTGCAATCTTCTGCGCCTTTGCCAAATAGTCAATCGCCTTTTCCAATAAATCGTCGGCCACACCTTCCAAATAGAGATACTTCGCCTTCTCATCAATGCTCATTGTTTTGAATGGCTGTGCAAGTATGGCCATTCTCCGGCTCAGCATCCAATAGGCGATATTGAATTGCCCCGTAGTAATGTCATGCCGGAAATCTGCAATATCGTCCATTATTTGGAATGCTGTGTAGAAATAGCGATGCGATAATAATAAGTCGGAGTATTCTTTTTCTTTGGCTGTACCCGCTAGCACATACAGGCAATCAATGGCTACCTTGCCGATAGCCGACTTCTGGTCAGCCAAGCGCTCGTAGTCTTCCATCGATTGAATATCGTGTGTTTTCATATCCGTCTGGTAAGCTTGCAGGTATTCATACTTGCGTTTATACCAAAGCCCCCAGAATGCCTGATGCCCGATAGGATAAAGTGATGAAAGTATTTTTATGCACTCCTCCTGGCAAATATTAATAACTGCAAAATGCTGTTGGAACAGTTTTGCTTCATCCAAGGCTTGGTCTAAAAGGATAATTGATTTATAGTAGAGAAACCCCGCCACGCTCAGCAAGGGCAACTCCTTTTCAATGCCGAATACCGGAGCAAAAAGATAGGGATAGTCCATGTAATAGGCTGGATTAGCATCCATAAAACCTTGACTAATGACTGCTTGTTTTAATTTTTCCGTTAATGACAATGCGGAAACATATTGAGCAATAGCTTGCTCGGCAGCAAAATGACGTTCTTTTGGAGTATAGGTAATAAGGGAATACATTCAGCGTTATTTTTTAGATTTTATCGTGAATTTGGCATTTCCAACACTACCCGTTTTGTTGAAAGACCGCACCACTTCTTTTTCCACTCCTGTTTGTTTAATAACCGGATTTTCGTCCCAAAAAGCGGCGGCGTAAGGCAATTGGTCAACAACACTCATCTCCTCTGTTTCCAAATTAATTGGAGTAAATTGCTCACTTTTGGAGGCTAAAGACGGAGCATACTCATAAACAAAGCAAACGGAACGAATGTTTACATTCCTGTACTTCCCTGTCGCATATATCTCTCCTTGAAAGCTTATTTCTATTTTTTCCAAAAAAACACGAGATGCTTTGGGTGGTTTAAATGATACGGCAAAGTCGTACCGCGCGTTTTTCGTTTCTTTTTCTGTACTTGCTCCAAGATGGTAGCGTACAAACCATTGAAGGGCGACTAAATCATAAGTATCTGCATCGTAAAATATACTCCCTTCTAAGGCGGGCTTCCCTAAATTTGCTTTCGCTTTTGCCTTGATTTCGCCTATCTTGCGGTCGCCGTCCCAGCGAACTCCCACAAAAGACAAATCATAATATTGCGAAGCTTGGTTACTGATAGGGTTTAAAATATCACTCTCCTCTCTTGTGTAAAAAGAAAGGCCTGTCAAATAAATATAATTAGTGAATACAAAATACCGGTCTTTTTCGTGTTTTGGAACAGCATAGCGGGCATTTTTTGGTATCCAACCCTCTATTCCATGCGAAGAGAAAGATGCGTCAAAAAACATTTCCTGCAATTCCGTGTAGGTTTTATCCACTTTTTGTAATTTCCGAAAGAAAGCTTTTCCATAATTAAGCGATGAATTTTTATCTTCAGCTACAGCAAGAATATGGTTGATTTCACTTTGCGGCAATGAAAGGGACACCTCTTTCAGCACAATAATATTGGGGTCTAATGCAATAATGCCCACTTGCTCTTTGTTTACTGTGAGTTGCCGAGTGTGGTAAGCAAGGTGCGAAACAACCAGCGTTACAGGCAATGCCCCGACCTTAAGTTCAAATTCCCCTTCTTCGTTGCTCATGGTGCCGAAGTAATTGTTTTCAAAATAAATATTGGCATAGGGAATAGGATCTTTTGTTTCCGTATCAATCAATTTCCCGGAAATAACCAATTGAGCACTTTGCTCTTTTCCTATGCAAAATGCCGGCAAAAGCAGCATTAATAAACCAATCATTAATCCTTTCATATTGTGATAGTATGTTTAAATAAAAAAGAGACTGTCCAGCTTTGGACAGCCTCCCACAAATTTTAAAACCGGTATTGTACTCCTACTGTTGTGGTAGTGGTAGTTCCTGTGCCGGGTTCGTTTTTGATCTCGGTTTCAGCTTCTAACGTCCATTCACCCATTTCCAATCTTTCTTCAAGTTCTTCCACTTGAAAAGCATTTACTAATAGTTCGTTGTTTTGCATAAAAGTTTAGTTTAAAAAGTTAATAAATTAAAAAATAAGAAGCACAATGAATGCCTCTCATAGTATCAGAGTATATGTAATTCTCCCCATTTATTAAAACAGTAAAATGGCATGTGTTTTTTTACAAAAAAAACAATAGTGCACAGACTAATTGATATAATATGTATGGAATTTAAAAAATAATCATCTTTGCAAAGGATTATCAAGTAATTTAAAATACAACATTTAATCATTATGTTATTTATAAATATTCAATTATTTCTTGCAAAGCAAAAAAAAAAAAAAGAATAAATGCAAATTTTCGTTAAAAAATCTACATGATTACCTGAAGCGTCTATCATAAAACTAAAGAAATACAGCATATTAGATATTTTTTACTTAATATTTTTTAACTTTACTAAATTAATAAAATGAGATTTTTTTGTATTCCTTTTAAATATTTTTACCTGATAAAATTTTATCATTCTTATTGTTCAACTTTTAACAACTTCAATAAGTATAAAAATTCGTCTCGAAATTATGAGGACGAATTTTATTCGGGCTACTTATTGAAAAGCGGCATCAACAAACTACAGTTCGCATTACAGGCTTTGCTTTAGATACTCCCGAGCAAATCAACACGATTGACAAAGTAAAATGTATCCCGTGATAACCGCGAAGAGGACATTTCACTTTCTCAAATAAAAGACGATTCGTGTTATGAACTATCCAAATTTATTAATACGATTAAAAGAATAAACGAATCCACACCTTGGAGAACATTCGTTGACCTTTCATAAAAATTTTGGAAAAGGCAAATCGAAGTGAGATTTCCGGCAAACAATATTTTATAGTAACTTTGTGGCATGAAGATCACAGATATTTTTAAACTCACGCCTCGTACTTTTTCGTTTGAATTTTTTCCACCCAAAGATGAAATTTCGGCGGTGGATTTCGGCATTAACATCGGGCGCCTGCTTAAATTGAATCCATCGTTCGTAACGGTAACATACGGCGCCGGCGGCTCTACGCAAGAGCGGACGTTTGCGCTGGTTGATTACCTGCAACACAAAATCGGGCTGAACACGATGGCGCACTATACGTGTGTAAACGCCCCAAAATCGAAGGTAGCGGACGATTTGCAGTTTCTTAAAGAAAATAATATTGAAAACCTGATGGTGTTGCGCGGCGATCCGCCGAAAGGCAGCACACATTTCGAAGCTATTCCCGACGGTTTCGCACATGCCAGCGAATTGATAACGCATATCAAACAACAGGGATTCGATTTTTGCATGGGTGGCGGCGCTTATCCCGAAAAACATCCGGAAGCCAAAAGCATGGAAGAAGATATTCAACACCTGAAAAAGAAAACTGCGGCGGGCGCTGAATTTCTCATCACGCAATTGTTTTTCGACAATGCATATTATTTCCGCTTTGTGCAGCAATGCCGCGAGGCGGGCATCACGTGCCGGATTATTCCGGGAATCATTCCGATTACAGCGTATTCGCAACTCGGCCGGTTCACGAGCATGAGCAATGCCAATATACCCGAAGCGCTGCAAGACCGCATGAGGCCTTACGCAGACAAGCCGGAAAAAATCTACCAAATAGGGATGGACTATGCGATACAACAATGTCGCGATTTATTGTTGATGGGCGCACCGGGCATACATTTCTATACGCTTAACAAATCACGCGCCACCGTCGAGATTTTTGAAACGCTGATACGGTAACCTGTTTCGAGTCGGTTATTGTCAACTCAAGATTTTTATTCAGCAACAGTCGTTCCCGCAGGGAGCCAATATTTATCGGGAATCTTCCTTACTCCGGCTTCATCGTTACCAGTACTTTGTCGATGCGGGCGCCATCCATATCCACGATTTCGAAGTTGAAGCGGTACCACGAAAACGTTTCGCCGTCCTGCGGAACGTGTTCCAATTCTTCCAGAATTAAACCGCTGAGCGTATTGTAATCGTACTCGGCATGCAACTCGTCCATGTCGAAAAATTCTAGAAAATCATAAAACGGACACTGTCCATCCACTAAGAAACTCCCGTCGGAACGCACAATAATATCTCGCTCCTGCCCTTCCTCGGGAACCTCGCCCACTAAGGCTTCCATAATATCGGACAAAGTGACGATGCCCTTAATCCCTCCAAACTCGTCTGTTACCAAACCGTATTTTACGTGAGCTTTTTTGAATTGTTCCAAAGCGCCGTAAACACTTTTACTATACGGCAAATATTGTGCCGGGCACAGTAGCTTTTTCAACGAAAAATCAGGCGCATCAAGGTGTCCGAATAAGTCCTTCAAATAAACCACCCCCAATATTTCTTCGTAACTGCCGGCAGCAACAGGGTATATATCGTGCATGTTTTCCATGACGGTTTTCCGTATTTTTTCTTTCCCGTCGCCTATTTTCAACCACACTAATTCGCTTCGGTGAGTCATTACCGAGTCCACATCGCGGTCACCGAGGCTGAACACACGTTCTACAATATCATGCTCCACCGCTTGCACTTCGCCGGTATCGACCCCTTCTTTGACTAATGTTTTTATTTCTTCTTCTGTAATTTTTTCTTCCGCATCTTTTACCCCGAATAGTTTCAATACGCCCGCCGTGCTTTTGGATAACAGCCAAACCATCGGCGTCATAATGCGGGAAAGCCACAACATCGGGCCGGCCACGATCTTCGACATACGTTCGGATAAACTCAAGCCCAAGCGCTTCGGGACTAATTCGCCGAATACAATCGTCAGATAAGTAACGAGCAACACGATAACAGTAGTAGCTATGCCCAATGCATAAGGAGCTAAGAAGTCCGCACGGGCTATGACTTTGGCAAAATCGTGCGCAAACGCTTTGCCCGAATACAAGCCGGTAAGAATACCGATTAACGTAATACCTATTTGAACGGTGGAAAGAAATTTGTCGGGTTGGTCGGCTAATTGCAGCGCTGTTTTTGCGCGTTTACTGCCTTTTTTGGCATCCATTTCCAATCGTGATTTACGCGCCGAAACCAAGGCTATTTCCGACATGGAGAAAAGTCCATTCAACAAAATGAGTCCGGCAATTATAATGATTTCCATGACATACAATTCTTGACGCAAAGATACGTAAATAAGCGCAGCCTTGCGAAGCAGGATGGCACAAAGAAGGGCTTAAAACAGGTTTTTTCACATTTTTTATGAGAACTCTGCCAATTGTCTTATGCTGCTTTTAAGGCCCTGTGTTCATTATATAAATTTACCACACGTTCCGCCACACCCGTCGAAGGCTATATAAATTATTAATATTCAATTATATATCTTACATTTAATAGTTCAGAAGCACAGACATTAAATTTTTCAAATACCTCATTTGCGGTATTTTTCTTCTTTTTTCATACCTTTGCAAGGTAATTATACCGATTTGACAAACGTAATACTCCAATCGTCATTGGAGTAAACGTTTGTAGTATCGGCATTATACCGGAAATATATTGGTGTAAAATATAATTCACTTTGGTATTACATGAACTACGGATTACAAATCGCAAAAAGGGTATATTTATGGAAAGTAGAATAAAAACAAAAGCTGTCCTACTTTTTGTTCTCCAAGAATTGGGGGGAACATCCGATTTTATTAAAATATTCAAGATTATTTATTTTGCTAATCAGGAACATTTGGCAAAATACGGCCGTCCCATTATTGTAGATGATTTTATAGCGATGCCCAAAGGGCCCGTTCCTTCGTGGTTATACAATGCCGTTCAGAAAGACAATAAAAAAATTGAAACCTATAGGCCTGTAGCAGATAGTATTTCTCATGATGAGAAACATCACTTCATTATTAGTTCTACAGAATCTCCCGATTTGGAAGAATTATCCAAAACAGATATGGATTGCTTAGTAAAATCTATCCAGGAAAATAAAAATCTGTCTTCTTTTGAGCTTTCTAAAAAATCGCATGATGACGCATGGAAAAAGCATGAAGGGAGAGCAATGAGTATTGTGGACATTGCTGTAGCCGGCGGTGCAACATCCGAGATAGTGGAATACATTATGGAAGACCAAGCGATCAATTACATGTTGGCATGCCACCAATAATGGAAAACGATTTGCGCGGAGCCGTTTATTCCGGAAACCTCACGGAGTTGGAAGGAATAACAACCAAAGGTTATGCCTCACGTAAAAAGATTTTTATTATACTCGGCAGGTGCGAGCAACATGGCACATTATACGGATGTGTGATTATAAACTCCCGTAAACGGTTAGCCTTAGGCTAATATCCTGTTGCCTCCGAACACTATCCTGAGTTTCTTACAAATGAATATGACAGCTATATTGATTGCTCTCAAATTAAAGAATTTCCACAAGCAGTCATTGACCGCTGCACTTATCATCGCAAATTAAGAGATATAGACATTGACGGCATAGAGGAAGAAATACGGGAAGCCGAAACTATCCCTGCTAAAACGAAAAGGAAATACGGATTACTTTAGCCTTCCGTTTGGGTGCATTGTATTACTTTATGTGTATTATCAGACTGTATTATTTTACTACGCTGGCCAAGAAAAGTACTTCCATGCAGGAATAGCTTCTATATCGCCGATTTTCGCTTCCTGATTGTAGGTTTTATCGAAATCAATTTCGTCAAATAAGGCATTTTGTTGTTTTCTTGTTAATGCCCTATGGGTAATCTTTCTTCACGTTTATACTTTTCTATGGAGATTATTGTCCTGACGGACAAACATTCTCCGTAGGAGAACAATATCAATAGAAAAAACAAAATGAGGTGGCAAAAATTGTCCGTAGGACATCAACCTGCGACATTTTGAAATGCACCCCTTTTCCTATGTAATACCAAAGTGAATTATATTTTATGCTATCTGTTTCCGGGATAATGCCGATGCTACAAACGTTTACTCTAATTGTAATTGGAATATTACGTTTGTCAAAGCGGTATTGTTTTATTCCGAGCAAAACATCATTCATCCATCAACCTTTGAAATTCATCAATGAACAAGCCTACTTGATAGCCGTCGGTTAAGGCGTGATGTACATGAATGGAAACCGGCATTGTGCGGCGGCCGCCGGCATCGGTCATTTTGCCGAACGAAATTTTGGGCGAACAATCGGGCCACGAAAAGCAGCGTGCGTGCGACAAAGCGGTGAATTTAATCCACGGAACGGACGAATAGTGAATCACATTTTCCGGTGCCGCAGGTGGGAACAAGGTGGTGCATTGCTGTATCCGCTCAATTTCTTTATTGGCAGCTTCGCAAAATGCGGAAAAATCTTTGTAATAACGAAAATCGGCAAAGCCGAAAGTGCCGTTCGGGCGCATAATGGTGGGGGCGGCATGCACTTCGTCGTACACCGCCACGCGGCCGTCCTCCACACGGTAGCGGAAAGGCTCCGTGCCGTTCGCCGCCACCAGCGATTTATACAGGTAATACAAGAAAAAAGAATGTCCTTCCTGTTTGCATTTCGTGTAAGCATTCGTGCAATCGATATCCACACACACGCCGAAGAACGGTTCTTCGAATTTCACGAACCATTCGAAAATTTCTTTGCGTTCCCACGTGTCAATAGCTAAAAAGTGTTTCATAGTCGTGTTAAGAAAAACGGTGTAAAGGTATGGTTTTGTTTCGATTTTTTTACCACTAAGTCCTCACAAAGTATCACAAAGAAAATTCCTGCCTTTTACTTTGTGTCCTTTGTGGTAAAAACAGATTGCTTCGCCGTCATTGCGAGGAACGAAGCAATCTTCAATGACAGGCCCTGCGGTCTTTGCGATTAAAAGCGGTTAAACAGGGAATCAGAAAACCCGACCAATCATTACAATCAGTCGGGCTCTCCTTGCTTAGGTTAGATGCACGCCTCTTTACCCCTAAATCCCCTGAAGGGGACTGAAAACAGTGCTTTTAGCCCCTTTCAGGGGGTTGGGGCTATTATTTCTACACGCCGGAATGTTCCGTGCGGTGAATAATTTCGTCTTGCAAAGGTTCTATCAAATCGTTGAAATAATCGCTGTAGCCGGCCACACGCACAATCAGGTCGCGGTAGTTGTAGGGATGTTTCTTGGCGTCGCGCAAGGTGTCGGCCGACACGACGTTGAACTGAATATGGTGTCCGTCCATGCGGAAATACGAACGCACCAACTTGCACACTTTATCGATAGATTCTTCGGTGTCGAAGAACGACGGTATGAATTTTTGATTCAGCAACGTACCACCTGTACGCAGATGGTCGATTTTAGCCGCGCTTTTGATAACGGCGGTAGGCCC